>NZ_JBNKFS010000021.1:0-76039 GCF_050289425.1 Sedimenticola sp.
GCCGTTCTCGATGGCTAGTGATTCATAGGTGCGAATTGAGCGGGTTTCAATGCGCCGCTTCCACCACCTGTGGTGACACATGCGGTTTAGCGCACCAACAAGCGAGACTTGCTGCGATATCGCAGCGGGTTGGTAACCCTCGGCCTCAAGATGGCTGCATAGTGCCCGATACGCCTGGTGTGTATCGCCGTAGCCCTGGCGGATACGCTTACAGGCCCGTGCCTTTATGTGGGCGCAGTTTTGAATCTCTTCCTCGGTCATGCTGAGGATGTTGACGTCGGGGCCAGTTCTCGAGGAGTAGCGCAGAAGGTTGAGGTTGGCCTGCCGCTTTCCCTGTTTGTCCGCTGTCAGTTGATACCTGTCCGCGATAGCAGAGGCTATCTCGGTCGGGTATCGATTAAGCTGGTCAAGTAGGAAGTGCCGATCCAGGTCGGTCGAGTCCGGTAATCGCCACAGGAGCTCGACCGCTGGATTTGCCTCAAATGGTATGGGTGGATGGATATCGGTTCGAGGTTGGCTCCAATCACGGTACATGGTCAGCCTCGGTCTGATGTGGAGGAGCGGGTGGCCTGTTCAATGTAGGTGTCCAGGTCTGCCTGGCGGTACCGGACAGCCCGGGATCCGACCTTTACAAAGGGGATGCGTGCGCCTGCCCAGCGGTCACGCTCAAGGAAGGCTTTGCTCACTCCCAGAAAACGGGCGGCTTCAGTGGTGTTGAGCAGTTGTTGCGACATGGTTGTCTCCTGATTGAATGAACTCGTAGGAGACAGTGATGTTTTTTCAGGGGGGATGGAATGTGCCCGCTGAGTAGGCGTATACGTATGCTAAGTACGCATACGCGGATACTTGGCATACGTATATATGTAACCTCTGCGGCGGGCGGGGATTCTCCGGTGCGGCGCTAGGATCTACGCTGATGTTGGCCGATCCAGGTCGCGAACCGGTGCCAGGGCTCATCAGTGGTGAGCAGGCCCTTCAGGTCGTCGGGGAGTGTTTTCCAGATCTTTTTGCCCGCCTGGCGATTGCTCATCTGTTGGTATTTTTTGGTCCACTCGTCGATAACAAAGGTTTTTAGCGCCGCGTATTTGGCCGCCCGGCGCTGACCCCCACGGGCATGGATTTTCTGTTTGTCAATTTGCAACTGGTGGAGCGCTTCGGCCGTTGAAATCGCCTCGGCGGCGGATAGCAGGTATTCAAGCCGGTTGTTCTCGCGTTGGGTATCGACAGTACTGGGGTCTACACCGATCGAGGTGACAAGCTGCTTCATCTCTTCGTCGCCCGAGTCATCAAGCGCCAGGCCGATGTAAGCGAGGGAGAGCAGGGCAAAATACTCTGGCCACTGGGCCTCGGGGAAGGTGGCCTGGTCTTTGATGTCAAAAAGAGGCATGTAGGAGCGGAGGGCGTTGGTGCTGGTTATGACATAGGTGTCACGGTCTGACTCGTCGGAGAGTGCCTCATCTGCGGCCCGTTCCTCAATTTTTGTGCCCTCTTCGAGGATCCAGCTGAGGGTGTCCAGAGACTCTTTTAGTTGCTCATCAGTTCGATTGGCGAGCAGTTCGCGTGCCCTGATGGCAATCATCTCGACGTGAAAGCCATAAGGTGTTGAGGTGTCAATCTCCTCATTGAGTGGTGAGAAGTTATCGAAACTGTGTCGGATGCTCACTGCTGCCGCCTCCGGGTATCCAGGGGCACCACCTTCTCCGGGGTGCTGATCCCGATCGTATCTTTGAGAAAATCGGCCACCTGCTGCATCGGTGCGCGCAGCCGCTCGGGTCCGCTGATGATATAGCCGTCTGTCACATCGCTGCTGACCTTATGGTTAACCATCCGTTTCAGGATGTAGGGAGAGGTCTCCAGGCTTTCGGCAACGGTGATGAAGGTGCGGCGCAGGTCATGTACGGAGAACTCAAGCCCGGTTGCCTCGGTGACCAGGCGCATCTGGCGGCGGGGTTCAACCAGGTAGCCTGAGCCGTCGCGGTTGGGGAAGACAAATCGATTCACTGCCAGAAAGCGGCGCTCTTGCAGGAGCTCTATCGCCACGTCACAGAGGGGGAGTGTAAACGGTTCCCGGTTTTTGGGATCCGGCAAGAACAGGGTGCGATCCTCCAGGTCGATATGCTCCCACTGGAGCTGGGCGGCCTCGCTGTGGCGCAGGCCGGTGAACAGGACAAAGACCAGAAAATCGGCGATCACGTGGCAGGAGGTGAGCTTGTCCGGGGCCTTCAAGTCCTGCACCGCTTGATACCATGCGGCCAGCTGGTGCGGCTTGATGAAGGTCTGGCGCCGTTTGACCCGGTACCAAGCGCGGGTATGGTTCAGGTAGTCCACCGGGTTGCTGGGCAGAACGGGTTGGCCTTCCCCGTCCAGGTATTCGAAGCGGGCGAAGTTGAGGACCGATTTCAGGGTGCGGAATACGGCATTCGCCTGGGCCTTGCCGTTGTTCTCGCCGATCTCCCGGTGGCGGCGGCTGATCATCTGCAGGGTGATTTCCGTGATCGGCTTCTTCAGCCAGCTGCCGAGGTTGTTCTCCAGGTGGCGGGTGTAGTCGTTGACGGTCTTGGGTTTCAGGTTCTTGCGCGCCCTGAGAAAGTCGTCGAAACACTGCCGCAGGGTGACGGCTCGGGCCTCCCGGGTGCGCTTTTCCGCGATGGGATCATTGCCCATGGCGATCTGGGCCAGCTCCATCTGGGCCTTGCGCCGGGCCTGTTCCACGGTCAGGGGGCCGAACTTGCCCAGGGTGATGCGGCGTACCCGGCCCTTGATCCGTTTTTCGACGATAAAGGACTTGGTCCCCTTCTGGGTGATCCGAAGGGCAAAACCGGGCAGTTCCGCGTCCCGGATAAAGGCTTGGGTCCTATTAATAGGTGGGGGTGCGGTTTCCACCCGTTTTTTGGTCAGTTTGACCGGCTGATTATTTTTAAATGTAGACACAATGTAGACACCTGGATTCAAATTCCGGCGAAGAGTGTAATACGGTTTCAAACAGGAAGGCAAGAAAAAGTTAATAAAAACAATGGGTAATAAAACAACCGCAAAGAATTTCAAACAGCTTAAAAAATGAATAAAAATCCTTTGTAATCAGCAGGTCGCGGGTTCGACTCCTGTCGCCAGCTCCATATTTTTCAGCGGCTTAAAAATTATGGCCGCACCTTTTTCTCTTTCAAGCACCCATTAGTTTCTAGGTCATAGTCAGCCCTTGGGGTAAAAGTGCCCGGCTCAGTCCTTCAGGGGCGAATTGACGGCTTGATTTTGGTTTCCATATTGACCTGTTGAGCCTGCTCCGGGTTTGTTATCGCAACTGTGGCAGGAGTGAGGAAGGGATTGGCCAGCATCCATGGCAGATTCATGTGTTTATGTTCCTGGAACCCTTCCAGTCCTATCACCATGTTTTTATGCCCGGCGGCCGGTTGAGCGACATAGGTTCCAAGGGCGCGATCCCAAAAAGAAAAAACCGAACCAAAATTAGCGTTGGCTTCAATCTTCTCAATGGAGTGGTGCACGCGGTGTAGGTCTGGAGTAACGATTACCCTACGAAGTAGCCTGTCCAGGTCCAACGGAACACGTGCATTGCCGTGAACAAAGTAATTCATGGCAATTAACAGTAACTCTGCCAGCATTACAGAGACGATGGGGACACCAAATGTGGCAATTATTACCATTCTCCAGCCGGTGGCGAGTATCCCCTCAAGCGGGTGAAAACGAAATCCTGTGGTGACGTCGTAATCCATGTCGGCGTGATGCATGCGGTGCAGGCGCCACAGAATGGGTATTTGGTGCATCATGCGGTGCTCGATGTATTGGGCAAAATCCATGATGATGACTCCCGCGACAACTACCCATAGCCCATCGTGTCCAAGGACGTTAAATACCCCCCAGCTCCGGGTGAAGACCATTTGTGAGAATCCTACCGTTAGTGCGGGGATTAGCAGGTACGTGGCCGCAGCGCTGGTGATGAATACGGCGAAGTTGTTTGTCCAACGGCGTAGTGTGGAGACAGACCACTCGCGCCGCGGAGCGGCCATCTCCCAAAAGGCAACGGCTAGAAAGCCGCTGACATACGTAACGCTGGCCAGCAGCCACCAATGTTCGGTCAGAAAGTCTTCCACAGCGGTCAGTTACTGCACTGAAGTGAGGGGTTGGATACATCCAGCGTGAGCAGCGCGGTGCTGCCCACGTGTGGCTGGATCACTTTCTGCCTTTGAATTTACCAATAATAAGCGCGGCCCCCACACCTCCGGCGAGCAATAACAGCGTGCTTGGTTCCGGAACAGCCTGGAAAGTGGCAAAAGCGGGGGCTGAAAGCATGGCCATAACCGCTATCGATACAACCTTTTGGGCGGCGGATACATAAGAGTGTTTCACGCTAACGTTCCTCGTCTTGGTTTATGAATAGGGTGATTACTTTACCCAGCAGATTCTGTGCCGACTGACATTTGTCATTTAATTACAGTCGGTTATGTTTTGTTGGAGAAGGGGTAGAGGTTTGGAGTGTTAAAAATTCTGACAGAATAGGTTGGTTTTATTTGTTTAGGTATCCGCGCGCTGAAATGTGATCCATAGATGGCAGGGTTGGCCCTGCGCTTTGCCGATACTCTTCTCTGGGCAAGGAGGAGGGGGGAATTTGGCAAAATGCTGCGTTTGTTAGCGCTTTCACTCGCCTGGCGTACCACGCCTTCTCTACTTTGCGGCTATTTCCATTTCTACTGCAGGGAAAATTCTTAAAAAATAAGCACGAAACTTTACCACTGGGGTTGGATTTCAGGTTAAAATAGCCGGCTATTTATGGCTGGGTTGCCGTGGCGCTGCTTTTCTTCGGGTGCTGAGCGGGGCAATTCATCTCGTGCTACCACCAGCATCTGGCACGTTTATCATATTGTCGTGGGTCTGCAGATCGCCCGGACCAGCGACTCAGATGGGGAGGCTTGAGTGGAGGGGACATCGCCCTGATATTCCCGTCTCCTGGGTAATGTGTGTTGGTGGTCACCAGATACTAACATTTAATGTCTAACTCTAGAGTACGAACATGACAGATCTAACCCTTTACCGAAATATCGGTATCTTCGCTCACGTAGATGCTGGTAAAACGACCACCACCGAGCGCATCCTGAAATTGACAGGTAAGATCCATAAGATCGGTGAGGTGCACGATGGTGCGGCAACCACTGACTTCATGGAGCAAGAGCAGGAGCGTGGTATTACCATCCAGTCTGCAGCTACTTCTTGTGAGTGGAACAAGCATCGACTGAATATCATCGATACCCCGGGACACGTTGACTTCACTATCGAGGTATACCGTTCTCTGAAGGTGTTGGATGGTGGCGTGGGTGTATTCTGCGGTTCTGGCGGCGTGGAGCCTCAGTCCGAGACCAACTGGCGCTATGCCAACGAGTCCGAAGTGGCGCGTATCATCCTGGTCAACAAACTGGATCGTCTGGGCGCCGATTTCTACCGGGTGGTTAAGCAGGTCAAGGACGTGCTGGGAGCCAATCCGCTGGTCATGGTTCTCCCCATCGGTACCGAGGATGAGTTTGTCGGCGTGGTCGATTTGCTGACCCGCAAGGCCTGGGTCTGGGATGAGTCCGGTGATCCTACCAACTACTCCCTGCAGGATGTGCCGGCCGATATGGTCGAAAAGGTCGAAGAGTATCGTGAGATGCTGGTTGAGACCGCTGTTGAACAAGACGATGAGCTGATGGAGAAGTACCTCGATGGTGAAGAACCGTCCATCGAAGATCTGAAACGCTGCATCCGCAAGGGCACCATTGCTCTGGATTTCTTCCCGACCTACTGTGGTTCGGCGTTCAAGAACAAGGGTATTCAACTGGTGCTGGATGCAGTGGTCGACTATTTGCCGAACCCCACTGAAGTGGAGCCCCAGCCCGAAGTGGATCTGGAAGGTAACGAGACCGGCAAGTTTGCTATCGTTGATCCGGCAAAACCCTTGCGCGCCCTGGCGTTCAAGATCATGGATGACCGCTTTGGTGCCTTGACCTTTGTGCGTATCTACTCCGGCGTACTGGAGAAGGGCATGACGGTGCTGAACACCTTTACCGGTAAGACCGAGCGTATCGGTCGTATTGTTGAGATGCATGCCGACTCCCGTGAAGAGCTGACCCGTGCCCAGGCCGGTGATATCGTTGCCGTGGTCGGTATGAAGAACGTCAAGACGGGCCACACCCTATGTGACCCGAAAGACCCGGCGACCTTGGAGCCGATGGTGTTCCCGGATCCCGTTATCGCCATCGCCATCGCGCCGAAGGATAAGGCCGCTGTCGAGAAGATGGGTATCGCCCTGAACAAGATGGTGCAGGAAGATCCCTCGTTCTATGTGGAAACCGACGAGGACAGCGGTGAAACCATCCTTAAGGGTATGGGTGAGCTGCATCTGGATATCAAGATCGATATCCTGCGTCGTACCCACGGTGTCGACGTGACGGTGGGCAAACCCCAAGTGGCTTACCGCGAAACCATTACCCAGCGGGTCGAAGATAGTTACACCCACAAGAAGCAGTCCGGTGGTTCCGGTCAGTTTGGTAAGATCGACTACATCATTGAGCCAGGCGAGCCCGGCAGCGGCTTCCAGTTTGAGTCAGTGGTGGTCGGTGGTAACGTGCCGAAAGAGTACTGGCCGGCTATTCAGAAGGGTTTTGCGACCAGCATGGACAAGGGTGTCCTGGCCGGTTTCCCCTGCCTGGATGTGAAAGTGACCCTGGTGGACGGTGGTTTCCATGCTGTCGACTCCTCGGCTATCGCGTTTGAGATCGCTGCCAAGGGTGCTTATCGCCAGTCTATTCCGAAGGCGGGACCACAGCTGATCGAGCCGATCATGAAAGTGGATGTTTACACACCGGAAGATCATGTGGGCGATGTGATCGGTGATTTGAATCGTCGTCGCGGCATGATCAAGTCTCAGGACACGGCCGCTACCGGTATCCGTATTAAGGCCGAGGCGCCGCTGAGCGAAATGTTCGGTTACATCGGTGATCTGCGTACCATGACCTCCGGTCGTGGCCAGTTCTCGATGGAGTTCTCGCACTACCTGCCATGTCCCAGGAATGTCGCTGACGATGTCATCAAAGAGACCTTGGAAAGAAAGAAGTAATTGTTAGAGCTAAGGCCGGGCGACGAGAGTCGCCCGGCCTTTTTTTTTTGCCTGGGGATAATGTGGAGGGGCGAATAATTCCTATCCTACGGTCAAATGCCGCTGGTATGCGGCTCTCCATTAGCCTTTTTGTGTCGAGTATGAGGTGCAGTTTGTTTCGTTGCGCCCTGGGGATAGGGCGTAAAGTCTATCCGAGCATCTAAGGCATAATATTCCTTAAAGATTTTCTGTCTTGGGCCGAGATAAGATGTTACAGGGATTCCCGGATACCGATACCGATACCGATACCGATACCGTTGGCGGGCAATACCGTTTAGAATTTCCGGGAATTAAGCATATAAAAACTCCCCTTGTGATATGTTTGAACGACGGGAGAGTCTGGGGAATCGAATTTTGATCTGTACGGCCATTTTATCTGCACGTGATCTTTTCATGGGCAAGCGTTGCCCGGGATCCCGGCATGAGTGACCTTAAGGATGACACGACCACTATCCTGACGATCGACGACGAGCGTGCGATCAGGGAGAGCTTTCACCTCTATCTGGAAGATTATGGCTACCGGGTGATTGAAGCCGACAATGGTCGGGCGGGTATAGCACTATTCGATTCCATCAATCCCGATCTGGTACTGGTTGACCTGCGAATGCCTGAAGTGGATGGATTGCAGGTGCTGGAGTATGTGGTCAACAAATCCCCTGATACGCCGATTATCGTGGTCTCAGGAACGGGGGTGATTGATGATGTGATCGAAGCACTTCACCTCGGTGCCTGGGACTACATGCTCAAACCGGTGCAGGATCTCTCGGTACTGCTTCATGCGGTCAAAAAGACGCTAGAACGAAGTTACCTGACAAAAGAGAACCGGGCCTACCAGCAACATCTTGAAGAACAAGTCAAAAAGCGGACAGAAGAGCTTGAGCTTGCCAATGCGGAGATGCAGGAAACAAACCGGCAACTCATGCAGAGCGAGGAGAAGTACCGGTCGATTTTCGAGAGTCTGACGGATGTCTATTTCCAGGTGGACCTCGCCGGCCAGATCGAGGAGTTATCGCCATCGATCGTAAATAATCTCAATTACCAGCGTGAGAAGATGCTGGGGGCGCGGTTATGGGATTTCTTTTCAGATCAAGCCCATTGCGACATGATGCTGGATCAGCTTGAACAGGCGGGTATGGTGACTGACTTTGAGGTCGCCTTGATAGATCACGAGGGCGCGAAGCGCCCTTGTGCCATTACCGCTACCCGGGAGCAGGCTCCAAACGGTGATGGACGAATCTACGGTGTGTTTCGTGATATTACGGAACGAAAGCTGGCTGAGGCAAAAATTGAGCATCAGGCTTATCACGATAGCCTTACCAATCTGCCCAATCGGAGCTTGTTGCTGGATCGCCTGGAGTTGGCCCTTAACCGTTCTAAGCGACATGGCTATGAGGGTGCGCTGCTGCTGATCGACCTGGACCGTTTTAAGACGATTAATGACTCTCTTGGGCACAGTGTCGGCGATCAGCTCCTCTGTGAAGTATCGGAACGTCTAGCCAGCGTGCTGCGGGAAGAGGACACGGTGGCGAGAATCGGCGGTGATGAGTTTGTGGTCCTGCTTTCCGATGTCGCCAGCGATACCCAGGCAACGGCGCGACGGGCACAGGGAATTGCGGAAAAGATACGACAACTGCT
Organism: Sedimenticola sp.; assembly: GCF_050289425.1. Lineage (NCBI taxonomy): Bacteria > Pseudomonadati > Pseudomonadota > Gammaproteobacteria > Chromatiales > Sedimenticolaceae > Sedimenticola > Sedimenticola sp. Next base: position 8,777 of record NZ_JBNKFS010000021.1, read on the forward strand.
TTCTCTGCCCATTCGCATCCGAGATCATGAACTCTATATCACTCCCAGTATCGGTATCACCCTGTTCCCGATGCATCAAGAAGATGCGGATGCGGTCTTGAAGCATGGCGATACCGCCATGTATCAGGCCAAGGCGGCCGGACGAAATACCATACGCTTTTTCCTGCCGGGTATGCAGGCGGATGCCGATGAGCGATTGAGCCTGGAGAAGGACCTACGGGTGGCTTTGGCGAATAATCAGTTGCGACTCTTCTATCAGCCGCAAATAGACGCCGCCGGCGCCGTGTGCGGCGCGGAGGGACTTTTGCGCTGGGATCATCCGGAACACGGGCTGATCACCCCGGATCGCTTTATTCCGGTGGCCGAAGAGACGGGATTAATACTGCCAATAGGCGAATGGGTATTGCGCACTGCCTGCCGCCAAATCACCCGCTGGAGCAATAGTGAGCGGGGTGCTTTGCTGGGGCATATTGCTGTCAATGTCAGCCCTTGGCAGTTCCGGCAGCCGGATTTCCCCGCCCAGGTTGAGCGCATACTTGCTGAAACGGGGGCGGACCCCAGTCGTCTTGGCTTGGAGTTGACCGAAGGTGTGGTCATCGACAATGTCGCGGACACGGTGGAGAAGATGGCTTCCTTTAAATTGCTGGGCGTCAAAATCTCCATCGACGATTTTGGTACCGGGTATTCCTCACTCTCCTATCTCAAAAAATTGCCACTGGATATCCTGAAGATTGACAAGAGTTTTGTTGAGGAGGTGACGGTGGATGAGAGCAATGCGGCGATAGTGGAAACGATCATTGCCATTGCGGATCATCTTGGGCTTGAGGTGATTGCGGAAGGGGTCGAAACCCAGGATCAACTGAAATTCCTGCTGGCGAAAGGGTGTGGTCGATATCAGGGTTACTATTTTAGTAAGCCTCTACCCATAGAGCAGTTTGAGGCTTATATGACAGCGGGTGTCGACGCCGACGTGGGTGCCGACGTTGTCTGAGCCGTATCGGATTTTGGTGATTGATGATGAAGCTTCGATTAGGGAGAGCCTAAGCGCTTTTCTTGAGGATTACGACTATGTCGTCGAATCGGCGGAGAGTGCCGAGGAGGCACTGGACATGCTTCAACGAGAGCGGTTTGACGTGGCCATAGTCGATATGCGTTTGCCGGGTGAAAGTGGTGATGTGTTTATTGTTAAGGCTGCGGCGCTTATGCAAGATCTGCGTTTTCTGATACACACGGGATCCGTCGAATTTCATCTTACTGATATATTGAAAAATCACGGAATAACCGCGCAACATGTGTACCTGAAGCCCCTTGATGACCTGACGGTTCTTGTTGAAGGTGTCAGGACGTTGTTGAATGAGAAGCGATGATCGACGGGCATTTTTTTGCCTAGGGATGAGCCGACTGCTTGCGCGTATAAGTAGTTGCCGGCTTATTGTTCTATGTTTTTTCCTTCTGCTATTCCCGCTGAATCTATTTGCGAGTCACCCTGATCAGAAACAGGTTCTACTGATCAACTCCTATCACCAGGGTATGACCTGGGTGAAAGATATTGAACGTGCCGTGCGGGACGAACTATCACCGGAAAACGGTCAAGTGGTGCTGCAGGTGGAAAATATGGATACCAAGCGCCATTACAGCCAGGCTTATCTGCAGTCATTAGCAAGGCATTTTGCGGAAAAATACCGTGACAGGCCGTTCGATTTGATACTGGTTTCCGACAACCATGCCTATGATTTTATACGGGCTCATCGGGACGAGCTCTTTCCTGGCGTACCGGTCTCGTTTGCCGGCGTCAATGACTTCAACGATGAGCAAATAAAGGGCATCTCCGGTATCACCGGTGTTGCGGAGATATTTGATGCGCCGGCAACGGTGGAACTGGCACTGCGCCTCTTTCCGAAGACACAAGAAATCTACATTATCAACGATTATCTGAAGACGGGGCGCGCCTGGGAGTCGGAGATCAGGCGCCAGTTGAAACCGTTTGAAGGCCAGCTGCATATCACCTATGCCGACAATCTGTCCTTGGATGAACAGCACGAACGAATCGCCCAACTACCGGCCAATTCAGTGGTACTTCTTGGCGTCTATTTTTCTGATCGGGAGGGATTTCAATCTACCTACGAACAGATCGGTGAGGCACTGGCCAGCGCCAGTCAGGTACCGGTTTTTTGCCTGCTGGAATTCAATGTCGGAAAACATATTATCGGTGGTAACGTTATCAGCGGTTACTATCAGGGCCAAGTGATGGCCCAGCTGGGTAAGCGCATCCTCAGGGGGGAGCCGGCTGGATCGATTCCTGTCGTCAAGCAGGGCGCCAACCGTTATATATTCGATTTTAATGCATTATCACGCTGGCATATATCAGCGGAGTCGCTGCCGTCTGATGCCATCATCATCAATGAGCCCTGGTCATTTTATAAAGCTTACAAAATAGAGATATGGGTGGCGCTCCTGTTAGTCGTGATTCTACTGGGTACCATCGTTATTTTGATTTTCAATATCCGCACGCGTATAGAGGCCGAGGCCAGATTGCGGGAGAACAAGCAGCGGTTTCAGGGAATCTTTAACCAGACCTTTCAATTCATAGGCCTCCTTTCGCCGGAAGGAGTGGTTCTGGATGCTAATGAAAGTGCGTTGAATAGTTGCGGTGTTACCCTGGATTCGGTCTGTGGGATGAACTTCGCGGATACCCCCTGGTTTGCCCATTCCGAAAGTGAGCGGACAAAGGTTGCGAACGCCATTGAATCGGCTGCGCAGGGACATTTTGTGCGGTTTGAGACTTCCCACTACACTCGAGATGGGCGGTTGCTCAATATGGATTTTTCCCTCAAACCGATATTGGATGATCAGGGTGTAGTAACGCTTTTGATCCCTGAAGGAAGGGATATCAGTGAGTTAAAGGAGGTCCAGGCGGCATTGGAACAGTCTAGAGACCGACTGGAAATGCTGCTTGCCGAACAAAACTTCCTGTTGAATAACATCAACGATTTCATCTATCGACACGATTTGAGCGGGAATTTTCAGTATGTGTCACCCAGCGTAAGGCGAATAACCGGTTTTGACCCTGAGGAGTGGCGTGGCAATTATGCAGATACCCTCACCGATGCTCCGATTAACCAGCCCGTAAAAGAGATTACCGACCAGGCACTGCGCACCGGCGAACCCCATCCTCCGTATGAAATTGAGATACGGCACAAAGAGGGTCGGTCAATCCGTCTTGAGATCAGTGAGCGCCCTTACCGCCAAGCTGGAAAAATTGTCGGCATGGTCGGGGTTGCCCGGGATGTCACCGACCGCGCCGCGGCCGAGAAGGCCGTGCGTGATCTGAACCAATTTCAGCAGACCATTATTGATAACGCCGAAGTCTGGTTGGCTGTTTATGATGAGCAGGAAAATGTCGCTATCTGGAATAAGACTGCCGAACGGATCAGTGGCTATACCCGTGAAGAAGTGGTGTCGCGCCGACATATCATGAAACGGCTTTATCCCGACACAGAGTACCTGAATGAAATTAGTTCAGTGGTGTTGCCGGCGATCGCCGCCAATCATTCGTTAGAGAACTTTCATACCCGCATTGTCTGCAAAAATGGCATGCAACGGAGCATGGTATGGAATATCCGGGCGCTGAGTGAGACCGCGGGGCGACCAGGATCCATTACCATCGGTCTGGATGTAACCGATAGGGAGGCGTCGGCTCGCGAAGCAATGCAACTGCGTAACTATTTGCAGAATGTGGTCGACTCAATGCCTTCCATGCTCGTGGCTGTCGATGAGGGGTGTCGTATCGTACAGTTGAACAGTGCGGCAAAGGCCTGTGTGGGAGTGAATCCGGATGAGGCTGTTGGAGGTCTGCTGGACGAAGTTTTTCCGCAGATTTCAATAGACATGGACAATATTAGAAGTGCCATGTCAACCGGCCAACCCGCTACCAGTGCAAGGCGTGTCAGGGGCATAGGCTCGGGTTATATCTATGAGGATATCAGTGTCTATCCTCTGGCCGGAGAGGCTGGCGGTGCAGTGATCCGGATCGATGATGTGACGGAGCGGGTGCGTATTGAGGCACTGATGATTCAGTCGGAAAAGATGCTCTCTGTGGGTGGTTTGGCATCTGGCATGGCCCATGAAATTAATAATCCCTTGGCCGGGATTATTCAGAATATTCAGGTTATGCGGAATCGTTTTAATTTGTCGTTGGAGGTCAATAAGAAAGTGGCGGTTGAGTGTCAATTGCCGCTGGATGCGTTGCAAGCTTACCTCGATAGACGGGGCATCTATAAGATGATGGAGAATGTCTCCCAGTCGGGACTGAGGGCGGCCCGTATTGTGGAGAATATGCTGAGTTTCAGCCGAAAAAGCAGTGTCGACTACAATCCACAGGATATGCCGAAGTTGGTGGATGTCACGATTGAATTGGCATCCAACGATTATGATCTGAAGAAAAAATATGATTTTCGAAAAATCAAGATTAGGCGCGAATACGCAAAAAATTTACCCAAGGTGGCCTGTGAAAGCGGTCAGATTAAACAAGTTATTCTCAACCTGTTAAAGAACGGCGCGCAGGCCATGTTTCAACCCGGGGCGGACGTCGCGGAGCCCTGTTTTACTATCCGGCTGTTTAGGGTCGGTGAGCGGGTTCAGCTCGATATCGAGGACAATGGTCCGGGTATGAGCCCTGAAGTCCTCAAGCGGGTATTTGAGCCCTTCTTTACTACCAAACAGGTGGGGGTCGGTACCGGCCTCGGTCTGTCGGTATCGTATTTTATCGTTACCGAAAATCACAACGGTACCATGAAGGTTCAATCATCACCCGGCCAGGGAGCCTGCTTTTCTGTGCAACTGCCGATTCGTCGGCCATCCTTGTGACGGCCTGTGCCAGGCCAATACCGGGTATCCATGTAGTGTTAACAGGCTCCGATCAGTGCTTAGGTTCGCATACGCTGCCTAGTGAATATGGTCTCTATCTGTTATACAAGGGAGATGAGCATACCATCGCCATCTGATCGATTGACGGTCCCGGGAATGGAGCGGCGCCAGCAGGTTTGCGGCGACGGCCGCATATCGACGGGCTGATTATGTACACGATCGCAATTTTCAATAGCCAGGAAGGCGTCGGCAAAACGGCGGTAACGCTCAATTTGGGACATGCCCTTGCCCTGGCGGGGCATCAAGTCACTCTGGTGGATTTTGACCCTGCCGGTGATCTTTCAACGGCCCTGGGCTTGTTCAGGCAACCGGCGCAAGGGATAGATCAGGTACTGACTGATGCTGTTGACTTTGAGACGGTTGCGATCAGTACACGTGATGAGATGCACTTGATACCGTCTGGATCCAGACTCGCGGAACTTGAGCGGGCGGAGCATCCAGGTATGAAGCAGGGGTTGCTGTTACAACAAGCGCTACTCAAGGGAATGCCCGGACAGGCGTTTATGCTATTTGATTGTCCTTCTGTATCGGAATTGCTGGTCGCCAACGCCTTGCTGGGAGTGGATATGGCGCTGATCCCCGTAAGCGGTGATGCGGCCGGTGCAGAATCATTGCCTCATCTATTGGAGACGGTGCGACGTTTCAGTGCGGCGAGAGGGGGGGCGCTCAGGTATACCATCGTGATGAACCGCATCCCGGCCCGACGTCGTCTGACGGGGGTGGCGGTGTCGAAATTTTCAGGTCTGGCGCCGGAAAATTTTTTGCAGACTGTTATCTGCCAGTCGGAGCTGATTACCGAAGCAAGGAAAATGGGTAGGACGGTTTTTGAGTATCGAGCCCATAGCCGTTCAGCGGCGGATTTCAGACAATTGGCCGGTGAGTTGTTGCGGCGTATCGAATTGGATCGGTAGTCAATATTCGAGTCTTGGCAGTTTTTCTCGGTTGGGCGATACTGCACTCACGAGGGCAGTAATTCGATGCTAATCGAAGGAGGCGTTCGATGGGGGTTTCAGTGGTAGAGTCAGCAGATAAGGAGCAGGTCTTACTCAAAGTGACGGGCCGTTTTGACTTTTCCAGTCACCACGAGTTTTCGTCGGCCTATAAGCAGTATCCGAAAGGTGAGCGGCGGTTCGTGGTCGATCTATCGGATACCGAGTACATGGACAGCTCTTCTATGGGGATGTTGTTGCAGCTCAAGGAGCATGCCTGCGGTCAAATGCCGGTGTCACTGGTAAACGCCAATGACGCAGTGAGGGAGATTCTGCAAATCGCCAATTTTGACAAGTTGTTTAGCATCGCGTGAGTAGCGACACGCCATGTCTAGTGGTCTGTTCTTGTGCCGGTGAACGGGAATTCCGCCTTTTTCTAACGGCTTGTCGGTCTAAAGCGTCGAGACAGGCTAGAAACTCTTCGCCAATTACCCTATCCTTGCCCTTTTTCTGTCGGGGCAATACAGCATGGGTTTTAAATGTGGCATCGTCGGATTGCCGAATGTGGGCAAGTCGACGCTTTTTAATGCACTGACACAAGCCACTATTGCGGCTGAAAACTATCCTTTTTGTACGATTGATCCAAATGTGGGCGTGGTCCCGGTTGCCGACCCCCGACAAAACGAGTTGGCGAAAATCGTCAAGCCGCAAAACATCATTCCCACCACCATGCAGTTTGTTGATATCGCCGGATTGGTGGAAGGCGCCTCCAAGGGGGAAGGCCTGGGAAATAAATTTCTCGCCAACATCCGTGAGACGGATGCTATCTGCCATGTTGTCCGCTGTTTTGAGGATGACGATGTGGTGCATGTGGCGGGTAAGATAGATCCGTTGTCAGATATCGAAATCATCAATACCGAATTGGCTTTGGCGGACATGGAGTCTGTGGAGAAGGCGCTGTTGAAAGCGGCCAAGCAGGCAAAAACGGGTGACAAGCAGATACTGGCGCAGAAGGAGCTACTGGAGGCGGTCAAAGCCCATCTCGATCAGGGAGAACCGGTTCGTGCCATGGCGCTCACCCGCGATCAGAAGCTGGCGCTGCGTGATTTGCATCTGTTGACCATCAAGCCCACCCTTTATATTGCCAACGTGGCCGATGACGGCTTTGTGGATAATCCCTTGTTAAAAGCGGTTGAAGAGTTGGCGGAGCGCGAAGGAGCCGGCGTGGTGGCGGTCTGTGCGGCCATCGAAGCCGAGCTAGCCGAGCTGGATGATGAAGAACGTCAGGAGTTTCTGGCCGACATGGGGCTGGAAGAGCCCGGTTTGGATCGGGTTGTTCGGGCGGGATATCGACTGCTTGGGTTGGAGACTTACTTTACCGCCGGTGTTAAAGAGGTCCGTGCCTGGACCATACCGGTGGGGGCTACGGCACCGCAGGCGGCGGGGGTGATTCATACGGATTTCGAAAGAGGGTTTATCCGCGCTGAAGTGATTGCTTACGAGGATTTTATCGCCTGTAAAGGGGAGCAGGGTGCCAAGGAGGCTGGTAAGCTGCGCTTGGAAGGGAAAGAGTACGTGGTGCAGGATGGCGATGTGATTCATTTCCGCTTCAATGTTTAGCGCGGATTTTTCGAGGCATGGAATTTCGCTGTAAAATGGACAAATATCAGCGAGATAGCTTGCCTGTTTTGGGATGATGAATATTAAAGGCGTGTTTTGAATTGACACATGGAGGAAGCCCCGGTATATTTCCCCGCCTTCTGGCTACGTAGCTCAGTCGGTTAGAGCGACGGACTCATAACCCGTAGGTCGGTGGTTCAATTCCACCCGTAGCCACCAGATCAAAGCCCCTTGGTGATGCCAAGGGGCTTTTTTGTGCGGAGATGACGCGACCCTCGGTGGGGGGCGACCAGTTTCAACGAGCCGGAGTGAAGCTGAATTTCTGGCCGCCCACGGTAGCTTCATACATCAGACCGCCCTTGGGCATGGTGAAAATGGCAACGCCGTTGTCATAATCGGCATCGGCAGAAGCGCCGGCTGTGACCGCCACGGCAGATGCTTGCGCGTTGAATTCGAAGTTTCCACTGGTGAAATCATTCAGTGCCCGTTTGTCCTTGAAGAAGATTATCTCCGTGTAGGCTTGGCCGCCCAGTTGGAAGCCGATGGTTATCTGGGACAGGCTGGAGGTGCCAAGATAGTGCCCCTGTCGGTACACCTCGCCCTCACCGTACGCCCCTCCCAACCCTATACCGGCCTTGCCGACAGTGGGGAAAATGGCGTAGCCGTAGGCCTTATTGAAAAATATCTTAATACCAGGGTCCTTTTTTTTGAGGTTGGTGATAGCTTCGTCCACCGAGCGATTGCCTGTATGGCTTTTGCTTGTACCGCTATCTTCTCGGGGGTCCCATCCGGCATTGGCCGCCTGCGTAAAGGGGAGCGCGGTTAGGGTGATCAAGGTCATCAGGGTCGCGATACGTCTACGGTTCATAAGCCATCATCCTGTGTTGTTATTTGTACCGGCCCATTTAAGCACAGAATGGGTCTGGATGACTGCGCGCAGATAACACCTGATTGAGCAGATTGCGTGCTGCCTCTATTTTTTTCTAATCATGTGGAAACTTTTAGCGTCTTTTCCGGTCTCTATAGTTGATGCCGATACTACAGCGGTATCAGCGATTGAAGTGTACTTTTGTTCATTTAGGACTCCCCTTCAGGCATTTAAGTCTGACTTGACACCGCCCTCTCCCCGGGGCGGTTTTTTTTGTCCAGAGGTGGGGGAAGCGGGAAGCTTGGGTTAGGGGGGGCTGTGTTGGGAATGGGCGCATAATAATTTGCGCACAATAATGGTGCAATAAATGGCCGTTACTGCCTCTAAAGCGTGCATGCTTTGTATTTTTTTAGGGCATAATACAGACAAGCTATTGTTTTTATTGTATATTATTCATGGGCATGAATTGTGCATAAAAATTGGCAATTTTTCGACTGATGTTGATGATCGCCAGTTTTTTTACTGCAATTAGGCACTGATCGTGGGTGCCGTTTTTTATGCTTGGGAGTGATGTAATGAGAAAACCGCTACTGATAGCGTTCCTGTCGGGACTGATGCCCGGCCTGGTTCAGGCAGAGGAGGCGACCTTGAACAGTGCAAATACCGCATGGATACTCACATCGACGGCGCTGGTGCTGTTTATGACGCTGCCAGGACTGGCGCTCTTTTATGGTGGGTTGGTCAGGACTAAGAACGTTTTGTCCGTATTGATGCAGTGCTTTGCCATTGCCGGAGCGGCATCTATCCTCTGGTTAATTGTCGGGTACAGCCTTGCATTTGGAGCGGGGAACGGCGTGATCGGCGATTTCAGCAAGGTGATGATGGCGGGTATTGGCCGTGAAGCGCTCACCGGCGATATTCCAGAATCCTTGTTTATGCTGTTCCAGATGACGTTTGCCGTTATCACTCCGGCGCTGATTATCGGTGGTTACGCCGAGCGGATGAAGTTCTCTGCCATGCTGGTGTTTAGCTGTATCTGGCTGTTGGCCGTGTACGCGCCGATAGCACACTGGGTGTGGGGTGGAGGCTGGCTGCAGAAGATGGGTCTATTTGATTTTGCCGGCGGTGTAGTGGTGCATATCACTGCAGGCGTGGCCGCCCTTGTGGCGGCTGTCGTGTTGGGGCCACGCAAGGGCTTTCCTACCACCGCGATGCCACCGCACAACCTGCCCATGACCGTGACCGGTGCCGGCATGCTTTGGGTGGGCTGGTTCGGTTTTAACGGTGGCAGTGCACTGGCCGCCAATGGTGATGCTGCGATGGCGATGCTGGCCACCCACATATCGGCCGCAGCCGGCGCCATGACCTGGTCGCTGATTGAGTGGCGGCGTTTCGGCAAGCCCAGCGTGTTGGGTGCCGTCACCGGTATGGTAGCCGGCCTCGGTACCATTACGCCGGCCTCCGGTTTTGTGGGGCCCGGCGGCGCGTTGGTCATTGGTTTGTTGGCGGGAGGCGTCTGCTTTACAGCTACTCAATACATCAAGCGGGTACTCAAGATTGATGATTCCCTGGACGTGTTCCCGGTGCACGGTATCGGCGGCATCATGGGTACCCTGCTGGCGGGTATTCTCTCCTCGACCGAGCTGGGCGTCTTCAGTGGCTACGGTTTCGCCGACGGCATCGACAGTATGGGGGGGCAGTTCTCCGTGCAGTTGACCGGTGTCGTGGTCAGTATCCTGTTTACGGCGGTGGTGACCTATCTGGCATTGAAGCTGGTGGCTATGCTGACCGGAGGGCTACGCGTCACCGATGAGCAAGAAGTTGAAGGCTTGGATATCGTCAGCCATGAGGAGTCCGGTTACAACTACTGACGCGTGAACCGGGGCGGGCGGATTTTTACGATTGTAGCGCATTAAATCTGCCCGCCCCAATCGGTTGTCAGCCCTCTGCCTGGAGGGCGAGGGTGCGGGCACGGCTATAATCGTTTTTCCGCTGCCCAGTTTGGGGATCTGATCGACAGGAGGTATCTTCGCCGGTCGCATCAGCGGGTTGATCGGTGACTGTTTTAGGCGCGCCAGCACGCTGTCTGGATTGATCTCTCCCGCTACCAACAGCAATATGCGCTCACCCTTCTGCTAGTCGGGCACACTGGTGGCCGGCATCTCGACCGCCTCTTCCTCTGGGAACAGACTGGTTATCTGCTGCTCGACGGCTCCCAGGCTGAGCATTTCTCCGCCTATCTTGGCAAAGCGTGGGTAACGATCGGCGATGGTCCGAAAACCATCTTCATCCATGCTCCTTGTCTCCGCTGAGATACCAGCGCCGGCCATCCAGTTCCCGGATGGCATCGCGGCTCCTCTCCGGATCGTTGAGATACTCCACCATCAATTGGCTGCCACCGATCAAGATCAGGCCGTCTTCTCCTGTGGGGAGGGTCGCGAAGGTATGCGGGGCCACAATCCGGAAGCCGCCTCCCGGCAGCGGCATGCCTACGCTACCGATCTTCTGTCTGGTCTGATTATGTCAATCCCGCTCATTAATGCGATCCGGGATGTTGACGCTGGCGACCGGCGTGGTTTCGGTAACGGGATGCTGGCCAGTAGTTCCAATGCGGTATTTCAGCGTAAGCTGGAACAGCTGGTCAGGGAGTTCGATGAACTGAATCAGGATGATGCCCAACTACCGTTCGAGCAGCGTTTCGGCACTACCGTGGTGTTGGCGCTGCGGCGCTGGCAATATGGGTTATTTGATCAGTTTAAAAAGGTGAAGGTGTGATATAGGGAGTTCATGAGAACTTAATTGAAATGGTAATATGGCAAATAACCTTGATCTTTGAGCAGAATTAGTGATTGAGCCCAGCCTGCGAGGTCGGATGTGCGTATTGCCGTATTAGAGGACAATGAAGATCAGATCAAAATGCTCCAGCTCTGGTTGCAGGAGGCGGGACACCATTGTCACCCCTATATCGATGCGGCCGGATTTCAGCGCAGTCTGCAACGCAGCAGTTTTGATCTGTTGCTGATCGATTGGGAGTTGCCGGTCTCGTCCGGTATCGAGGTATTGCAGTGGGTCAGGCAGTACATCGACTGGCCGATTCCCGTGTTGTTTATGACCGCCAGGGATGCCGAATCGGATATCGTTTATGCCCTGGAGCAGGGCGCGGATGACTATATCGTCAAGCCTGCCTCGCGGGCGGTGACGGTGGCGCGGATCAATGCGTTGGGCCGCCGCCTGGGCACACACCGGCAAGAGAAAACGGTACTGGAGTTTGGTGATATCTCTATCGATGTTGGCCGGAGTGAGATACGGGTGAGAGGTGATAACCCGGAATTGACTGAACGGGAGTTCCAGTTGGCTGTCATGCTGTTCAACAATATCGGACGGTTGATCTCAAGGGACCACCTGCTGGAGCACATCTGGGGTATTTCCGCCAATATTGCCACCCGGACCGTGGATACCCATGTCAGCCGTTTGCGACAAAAGCTGCAACTGATTCCGGAGTACGGTTGGCAGCTGAAAGCCGTGTACCAGCACGGTTACCGGCTCGAACAGTTGGACGCCTGAGCGCCGCACAGGCTCCGTTGAAGAGCCCCATCACTTCCCGGCGCCGCGGAAAAACAGGCGTACAATCCACTTCTCCAGCTCCACCAGAAAGAACAGCAGCACTCCGCATACCGCGATGCGCAGCCAAGCGTCGCCGGGCAACGGCGCGGAGTGGAAGAACAGCTGCATGACCGGCAGGTAGGTATAGAGTAGCTGGAACAGGGAAACGATCAGAATAGCGATCAGCACGTAGCGGCTGCCCAGCAGCCCTTTCCGATTGAGTACCGATGCAGTGATGTAACGGGTATTGAGCAGATAGAAGATCTCCGTCACCACCAGGGTATTGACCGCCACGGTGCGCGCCACTTCGATCCCGGCGCCGCTGTTGCGCTCCCAGATAAACAGCCCGAAGGTGGCCATCACCATGAGAACCGAGACAAACAGTATCCGCCACACCATAAACGGCGAGAGCAGGGCGTCCCGGGTGTTCCGTGGGCGCCGTTGCATAATATGGGCTTCACCCGGCTCGAAGGCCAGCGACAGCGCCAGGGTCACGGCGGTGATCATGTTGACCCACAGGATCTGCGCGGCGGTCACCGGCAGCAGCCGTCCGAAGGCGATGGCGGCAAGAATGGTCAGCGCCTCGCCGCCGTTGGTCGGCAGGATGAACAGGATGGACTTTTTGATGTTGTCATAGACCGTCCGGCCTTCCTCTATGGCCTGGACGACGGAGGCGAAGTTGTCGTCGGCCAGGACCATTTCGGCAGACTCCTTGGCGGTTTCGCTCCCCTTGATGCCCATGGCGACGCCTATATCGGCGCGCTTCAGGGCTGGGGCGTCATTCACCCCGTCGCCGGTCATGGCTACCACCCGGTCGTTTTGCTGCAGGACCTCCACCAGGCGCAGTTTCTGCTCCGGGCTGGTGCGGGCGAACACATTGATGTTCCGGGTCTTATCCCTGAGCGTCGCCTCGTCCAGGGATGCTATCTCGTCGCCCGTAAGCGATCTGTCGGCGTCCGTAATGCCCATGCTGTGGGCGATCGCCCGGGCGGTGGTTACGTGGTCTCCGGTGATCATCTTGACCTGGATCCCGGCGGCGTGGCAGCGGGCAATCGCCTCAATGGCCTCGGGGCGCGGCGGGTCGACGATGCCCAACAGTGCCAGCAGGATCAGGTCGCCCTCCACCTCCTGAAAAGTGAGCATCCGCTGTTGCGTATCTGTTGGGCGCATGGCGATGGCCAAAGTGCGCTGGCCGCGTGCCGCAATCACCTCGGTCTGCCCACTCCAGAACGCTAGGTCGATCGGCTGCGGGCCGCTGCCGGTCATCTGGCTGTGGCAGCGTGGCAGGATGGTTTCGCTGGCGCCTTTCATATAAATCCAGCCCTGTCCGCTGTGGTCATGGTGTAGGGTGGCCATGAAGCGGTGCTCCGACTCGAATGGAATGACATCTGTGCGCGGCATCTGCTCCGCCAGCAGCCGCTGTTCCACCCCGCCTTTCATGCCCAGCACCACCAGCGCACCTTCCATTGGGTCTCCATGCAGTTGCCAGCCGTTATCCTGCTCGGTCAGCGTGGCATCGTTACACAGCACGGCGGCGCGGCAGCAGGCACTGAGCAGCGGGTCGTCGAGGTCCCCGGCGCGACCCGCGCCGTCGACAAACCCACCGTGAGGGTCATAGCCGCTACCTTCCACTTCGAAGCTGTTATCGGCAAATACCAGGGACTGCACCATCATCTCGTTGTGCGTCAGGGTGCCGGTCTTGTCGGAGCAGATCACATTCACCGAGCCGAGCGTCTCCACGGCTGGCAGGCGTCGAATGATGGCATTTCTGGCCGCCATGCGCTGCACGCCGATCGCCAGGGTGATGGTGATGATGGCCGGCAGGCCCTCTGGAATGGCCGCCACGGCCAGCCCTACAGCGGCCAGGAACATCTCCTCCACCGAGTTGCCGTGTGCAAGGATACCGAACAAGGCGGCGAACAGGGCTATCGCCAGGATGGCACTGGAGAGGCGGCCGGCGAATTGCCCCATCTGCCGCGTCAGGGGGGTGCTTAGCACCTCCACCTGGGCCAGCAGGGTGCTGATCCTGCCGATCTCGCTCTGCTCGCCGGTGGCGGTCACTAGGCCGGTGCCCTGGCCAAAGGTTACCAGGGTTCCGGAGTAAGCCATGCAGCGCCGATCGCCCAGTGGCGCCCGGGTTTCAACCGGTGCGGTATCTTTCTCAATCGGCAGCGATTCGCCGGTCAGCATCGCCTCGTCGATATGCAGATTACGGATGTTCAGCAGACGCAGATCTGCCGGGACCCGGTCGCCGGACTGGATGAACACTATGTCCCCCGGTACCAGCTTCTCCGCCGGCAGGGAAAAGCGTTTGCCGTCCCGGATTACCATGGCTTGGGGCGACAGCATGTTGCGCACCGCCTCAAGGGCTCGCTCGGCCTTGCCCTCTTGGATAAAGCCGATGATTGCGTTGGCGATGACCACGCCGAAGATCACCCCGGAGTCGATAAAATGACCCATGGCGGTGGTCACCGCCCCCGCCACCAGCAGAATGTAGATCAGCACGTTCTTGAACTGCCCGATAAAGCGCGCCAGGGCGTTGCGGGCGGTTGGCGGATTGAGTCGGTTAGGGCCGTAGCGGGCCAAGCGTCGTCCGGCTTCGGCCTGGCTCAGTCCCCCAGGGCGGCTGGAGAGATTCCGCAGCACAGTCTCCGTCTCTTGTGCGTGCCAAGCGGTTATTACCGTGTCACTCCCCTGTTCGTATTGTTGGTCGATGCTCATTGTCGGACCTGGGTTTCCAAACGCCGTGCTATCCGTCGATGCTAACAACAGCCTAGTAGAATCAGCCCGCAACTGTCGACTTCGCTGCTTGATAAGGATCAACACTCATCTGTGTTCGTCGAATGCGTGGGGGCTTTTGCTAGTAAGATGGTATTAGGCGGTTATGGTTCTTGCTGCGTTACAGGAGAGTCAGATGAGCACATTGACATTTTACGGTGCGGCACAGCGGGTGACCGGTTCCTGTTACCTGATTCACCGGGGGGCGCAGCGCATACTGCTGGAGTGCGGCATGCTGCAGGGGGAAAACAACCACAAGCCCAAGGGCAAGCGGGACCGCACAAACGGCCACGATAGCGCCGAAGCGCGTTTTCCATTTGAGGTGGGGGAGATCGATGCGGTCATTCTCTCCCATGCGCATCTGGACCATTCGGGCATGTTGCCATTGTTGGTGAAGCAGGGGTATCGCGGCCCGATTTACATGACGCAACAGACGGAAGCGCTGCTTCCGACCATGCATAAGGATGCGGCATTCCTGCAGTTGAAAGATACCGAATGGGAAAATAAACGACGCGCCCGTGCCGGAAAAAGAGCCATCACCCCGCTTTACGATGTGGAAGACGTGGAACAGGAACTGGGGCAGTGTCAAGGCTTGGCCTATGGTGCGGTGTCGGAGATTTTGCCCGGCGTAAAGCTTTCGTTCCGCGAGGCTGGCCACATTCTCGGTTCAGCCATTGTGGAGCTGTGGCTGGAAGATAAGGGGGAGACCCGTAAACTGGTCTTTTCCGGTGATCTGGGAAACAGCAAGGCACCACTCATGCGTGACCCGGCGATTATTACCGAGGCGGATCTGTTGCTGATGGAGTCGACCTATGGTGATCGCAATCACCAGCCCCTTGATCGGACCCTGGAAGAGTTCAGGGCCGCACTGGATGCGGCGGCGCAGAGTGGTGGCAATGTGCTGATTCCGTCATTTGCCGTGGGACGGACTCAGGATCTTATCTATTACCTGGGCCAGTTATATCAGTCCGGTCAGTTGAAGCAGAACAATATCTTTATCGATAGCCCGATGGCGACCAGCATCAGTGAGATCTATGAGCAAAATACCCGGCTGTTCAATAAAGACGACCCCGAATTCCGCGAGATCATGACCCATGACTGGGAGCAGTGGCTACCGATCCTGCGCTTTACTCGTAGTGTCGAGGAGTCGATGGCACTGAACAAAATTACCGGGGGTGCCATCATTATCGCCGGTAGCGGCATGTGTCACGGCGGCCGCATCCGTCACCATCTGAAATATAACCTGTGGCGTAAGAACACGCATCTGGTTATCGTCGGTTTTCAGGCCCGCGGTACCCTGGGGCGGCTGTTGGTGGATGGCGTAAAGAAGGTGAAAATCCTCGGTAGTGAGATCGCCGTCAAGGCGCATATTCATACCTTGGGCGGCTTCTCCGCCCATGCCGGCCAGTCCCAGTTGCTGGAGTGGGCGGGGCACATGCGTAAAGTCATGCCCCGGCTCTATCTGGTGCACGGCGAGAGCGAAGCCATGTTGGCCCTGCAGAAATGTTTTGTGGAAGAGTACAACTGGGATGCCTCGATTCCGACGCTGGGTGAAGTGATCCAATTCTAAGTTCGTGCCGGTATCGAAACAGGCCGTTTGACATGTTTGGTCATTAAGTATCAAATGAAACCATTTGTTCGGAATGGTGGCCGGATATATTGGTGTCGGATCAGGTAGTGTAGAAAATCGATGAAAACAAGCAAGTTCGGGTATAACGCAACCGTCAGCAAGATTATAGAGGTGACCGGAGAGATCCGCATTCTACGGGTGGCACTGGATGAGATGGCATTCAGTTTCAAGGCCGGGCAGTACACCATGTTGGGACTCTTGCGGGATGCTCCGCGTATACCCGAGGCGCAGGAAGAAGAGGATGTCCGGGAGCCGGGTGGGGATCCGATGATCAGGCGGGCCTACTCCATCGCGTCGGGTAGTACCCAAACTCACTATCTGGAGTTTTATATCTCCATAGTCTCATCCGGGGCCTTGACCCCAAGGCTGTTTGCTCTGAGGGAGGGTGACCGGCTCTATGTGGGGGATAAGCCCAAAGGGCTGTTTACCCTGGACCGAGTCCCGTCACAGAGTCATGTGTTGCTGGTGGGGACCGGTACCGGGTTGGCGCCCTATGTCAGCATGTTGCGTAGCGAAGTGTTGGCGAATCGGGAGCGGCGTATCGCGGTGTTGCACGGTGCCAGTTTCTCCTGGGATCTGGGGTATCGTCGCGAACTGGAGTCGCTCGCCTTATATAACGAGCATTTTAGCTATATTCCTATGGTTTCCCGTCCCCAAGTGGACCGGGATTGGCAAGGCTTGACTGGCCGTATCCCGCCTTTTTTGGAGGCGCCGCAGTTGGAGGAACTGTGTGGTTTTTCTCTGGAGCCGGGGCCCAGTCATGCTTTGCTGTGTGGCAATCCGGCGATGATCGAGGATGCCACGGCGCGGCTTGAGTCCCGTGGATACCGGCAGAAACGGACCGGGGAGACGGCGACCCTGCATATGGAAAAGTATTGGTAATCGGATGTCTCTGATCACTCCTTTCCGAACCGCTCCCGTTCGGGTCAATGGCATTTCCCTCAGCTATCGTGAATGGCCAGGTGACAAGGGACCGATCCTCTGCCTGCCCAGTTTTGCCGGGCATAAGGGGAGTTTTGATCGCTTGGCGCAGGCGTTGGCCCCCGATTATCGGGTGATTGCGCTGGATCTGCGGGGGCGTGGCGACAGTGATAAGCCCGAACAGGGGTATGGGTTTGCCTATCATGCACGGGATATCCTCGCCTTCATGCAGCAACTGGGGATCGAAAGCTTCGCGATAGTCGGTCATTCGTTCGGCGCCACCCTGGGCACTTATCTTGCCTCGATACGACCTTCACGGGTCAAGGCTATAGTCTTGCTTGAGGGTGGTGCAGATCCTACCGAGCGCGTATTGGAGGCCATTCGGCCGACCCTGGTACATCTGGAAACCCGCTTTCCCTCAATGGATGCCTATCTTGAAGTGATGCGGGAAATGCCGTTTTACGCAACCCAATGGGGCGGGATGCTGGAAACCTATTTGCGGGAAGATGTGCATGTGCTGGAAGGGGGTGCGGTCCAACCGAAGGCGTGTGCACCGGCTCTGCACCAGGATCTTGATCTCCACTCTCTCTACAGTATGTGCCTGCATTTTCCGGCCATGGCGTGTCCGGCCCTGTTTGTCCGTGCCGGCGAGGGTCTGCTAGGCGGTCAGCGTGGCCATATCTTTTCCGAGGCGGAGACCGATGCCATTGTCCGCTGGATACCGCAAGGGCGCCGTATCGATCTGCCCGGGGTCAATCACTTCACCCTGCTGTTGAATGACCACGGGCTCTTGAATGATCCGGTTAAAATGTTTTTTGATCAGGCCGCCGGGTCATCGCCTGGCTCTGTTTAGTGCCAGTGCTGGGAGATGCCGCGGTTGATCACTTTCGCTGAGCCGTAATCAGCGCCTCCACTGCTTCCGCCGTGACCGGTTTGCTGTAAAGATATCCCTGCCCCTCCTGACAACCTGACCACTTGAGGAAATCGGCTTGAGCCTCGGTCTCGATCCCTTCGGCGATGACCGTCAATCCGAGACTCTTGCCCATGGCAATAATGGCGTCGGCGATCGCCATGTCATTTTTATCTTCCGGAATGTCCCTCACAAAAGATTGATCGATTTTCAGCTTATGAATCGGCAGCTGCTTCAGATAGCTGAGGGAGGAGTAGCCGGTGCCGAAGTCGTCGATGGCCAGTGTGACGCCCAGTTCGCGTAGCGCCTGCAACTGGACAATGGCTGACTCCGCCTGCTGCATGATAAAGCCCTCGGTGACTTCCAGTTCCAGCCGGTCTGTCGGCAGGCCACTCTGTTCGAGTGCTGCCATCACTTCATTGACCAGCGTGCCCCGTTGCAACTGGGGGCCGGCGATATTGACCGAGATCCGCCCAAAATCGATTCCCTTATCCAGCCACTCCTTACCCTGGCGGCAGGCAGTTCGCAGAACCCAATCGCCAATCGGGTGAATCAGGCCTGACTCTTCCGCCATGGGGATGAAACGGGCCGGGGGAATGGTGCCGAGTTCCGGATGTACCCAGCGGATTAGTGCTTCTACGCCAATGATCTTGCCGTTCTGCAGCTCTTTCTGCAGTTGATAGAGCAGGATCAACTGTTGCCGGTCGATGGCTTGGCGCAGGTTGTTCTCCAGCAATACCCGCTCAAAGGCGTTGCGGGTCAACTCTTCCGTGTAAAACTGGTAGTTGTTACGCCCCTCTTCTTTGGCCCGGTACATGGCGGAATCGGCGTTTCGCAATAGCGTGGCCGGATCTTTCCCGTCCTGCGGGCTGATGCAGATGCCGAGGCTGGCGGTGACGCGCACCTCCTGATCGCCCAGTTTGTAAGGGTGTTGAAATATGGAGGTCAGTTTCTGTGCTGCCAGGCCGGCGTTTTCAGGTTTTCCTATATCCTCCAGCAGCAGTACAAACTCATCCCCGCCGATACGGGCTACGGTGTCATCCTGGCGAACCATCTCCAGCAACTTGCCGGCCACATCCTGTAGCAGTTGATCACCGGCAGGGTGGCCGAGGCTGTCATTGATATGTTTGAAGTTATCCAGGTCGATAAAGATAACCGCCAGTTGGGAGTCGTGCCGTTCGGCATGTTTGATCGCCTGTTCCAGGCGCTCATTTAATAGCAGTCGGTTGGGTAGATCGGTCAGCGCATCATGGTGCCCCATATGATCCAACTGCGCCTGTGAGCGCTTGATGTGGGAGATGTCTGAAAATACCCCGACATAGTGGGTGAGCCGACCCCTGCCATCTACCACGCTGCTGATGGTCTGCCATTCCGGGAACAGTTCGCCGCTTTTGCGCCGATTCCACAGCTCACCCCGCCAGCGACCGGTTTCGTGAAGGGCGTGCCACAGGTCACGGAAAAAGCTCTTGTCATGGCGTCCGGATTTGAACAGGCTGGGATTGCTCCCGATCAACTCTTCGCGGGAGTAGCCCAGGATATCGCTGCAGGCTCGGTTGACCTCCACGATGGTGCCGTGGGTATCGGTGATCAGGATACCTTCATCGGTGTTGTCGAAGACGCTGGCGGCCAGCCGCAGGCGCTCCTCTACATGGCGCGAGTGACTGAGGTCATGCATGCTGATCAGCATACCGGTCTCCTGTCGGCTTTCATCCCGAATCAGTTTCAGGCTAACCTCCACTGGCCGGCCGTCAATGTTGTGCGGGTCGTTGGCCTCCAGGGTGATCAAGGTCTCCTTTTTTGCGGCCAGCGCCTGGCAGACCGGACAGTGTGCGTTATCGCCTTGCGGATGCATCAGATCCACAATCGGCCGGCCAGGGGATTGGGCAGGGTCCAAACCGGTTATCTGGTAGAAGGCCTTGTTCGCCCGCAGCAGATGCTGTTGCATATCCAGCAGATAAACCGCCCCATCAAACTGATTCATCGCCTGGGTCCATTCGCCGTTGGCACGTGCCAATTGGAGTTCGGCCTGTTTGCGTTCAGTGATATCCCGGCCCAGTACAATCAGCCCCTTGCGCTGTCCGCTCTCTTCACGCAGCGGCACCTTAATGACGTCGTATACCTTGTGGGTGCCGTCCGGCTTGGGGATGACCTCTTCACCTCGTGAGATCCCGGTGTTTTGCCACGCCTGCTCATCGCTCGCTTCACAAGCCTGGAAGGCGTCCCGATAAAGGGGGGCGGTATACTCCGCCAACTCCAAGTCGGTCTTTCCCCGGTACGCCACATCCGCCAGGGAGAACAGTTCCAGGTCGGCGTCGTTGGCCTCCAGCCAGCGACCTTCACCGTCCTTGAAGCAGATGATATCCGGGGTGGCATTGATCAATGTGCGAAGACGGTGTTCGTTCTCCTGTAGCGCCACCTCGGCCTGCTTGCGCTTGGTGATATCGACCACTACAGCGATATGGCTGACGGGTGTCTCGTTTTCGTGCCAGGTCGGTGAAACGGTGAGATTGACCCAAACAATCGAGCCGTCTTGGTGGCAGTAGCGCTTCTCGGTACTGAAATCTTTGATATCGCCGGACAAGAGCCGTGCCATGTTGTCCAGATCCTGCTGCAGATCATCCGGGTGGGTAATTTCGTGAAAGGTCTTGTTATCGGCCATTTCTTCCATGCTGTAACCGAGCATGTCGCAAAAACGCTGATTGATGCGTAGGAAACGACCGCTTTTTGATTCGACCAGGGCTACGCCCACTGCCGCCTGTTCAAAGATGGTGCGAAAACGCTGTTCGCTGTGTGCGAGGGCTTTTTGAGCTTGGTACTGGTCGGTGATATTCCGCACGACACAGATCAGCTCGTCGCGTTGCGCCAGCTTGGTCAGGCGCGCTTCGTAATGCTGAAGTGTCTGCCCGATGTTCAGATCGTAATCGAAGACCACCATCTGGTCCTCATCCAGCGCCTGATTCTGTTTTGTCAGAAATAGATCGCCCAATGGGTGGGGCAGGATGTCGGCCATCCGTTTGCCCAAAAAGGCATCCGGACTGGTGTAAAGCTCGGATAACGTTTGGGCGCGGTAATCGAGAATGGTGCTGTCCGCGGCGATGCGGAAGAATAGATCTGGTAGGGATTGAAATACCGCCTCCAGTTCCGCCTCCCGCATGCGTGCACTGGCCAAGCTCTGCTCGACCTCTGCTTCAGCTTGTTTGATGTGGGATATGTCACGGGCTATGGCGAACACGCCTTCAATCGAACCGCCGATCACCAGTGGGCCCTTGGTGGTTAAAAACGGCACGGTTTGTTCATCTGTGATAACCGACTCGTGATAGGTTTCCGTCTTTCCGGAACCCATGATGCGTAGATCATCCTGGCGAAACTGTTCGGCTACGGTCCTGGGAAAGAGTGCGTAATCGTCCTGGCCGACGATCTGCTCCAACGGGCACTGCAACAATGCGGATAGTGCCGGATTGGCGACAAGGTAGCGCCCCGTTCGATCTTTAACAAAGATGGCGTCGGTGGAGTTGTCGGTGATCGATGTCAGCAGGGTCAGGGTGCGCAGCTGTTCTACATGGATGGCTTGCTCGCGCCGTGCTGCGCTGGAAAGCTGGTTCACCAGACGATTTACCAGGATATAGAGCAGTAGCGAGGTAATCACGACAAATAGCCACCCCTTGATGGTGCTGGCAACATTGATCGCTTCGGAGGTACTTAGGACCCGGCTGACCAAGGCGTCTGAAAACAGAATCCAGAGCATCGCCATGCCGGCGTAGATCAGAACAATGCGCAGTACGCCACCGTGAAGGTGGCTGGCGTGCTCATGGGTGGGTGTGGATGATGCTGGCTTCATGCAGAGCGGGCTATCTGTGCCGGCAGGGGTTGTTTTATGTTCATGTTAAATAATCCTCTGGCCATCTTGGTTGCTTGTGCCTCCGCATTAAGGGTAGCTGACGTAATCGATGGGTTGTGATGATCCATAAAAATTCGACGCGTATCGATTGTAACGTCTTTGGCAGGAAAAGCTTAAACCAGGTTTAGGGTTCTGTGGAATGGTTAGGGGGGATTCGACAAAAAGGTGGATATCGTGCATGTGTGTGGAGGGGCGGTCGGCTGGCCCGCAGGCAACAAAAAGGCCTGCAATTGCAGGCCTTGATGTGTCTGGTCGGGGTGAGAGGATTCGAACCTCCGGCCCCTGCCTCCCGAAGGCAGTGCTCTACCAGGCTGAGCTACACCCCGAATACGGTTTAACTTCTGCGTCTGACGGAAAAGTCGGCCAGCGCAGAGAGCGCGTCGCGGAAAGGTGATTCGGGCAGGGCGAGTAGCGCCTGCTTGGCCTTTTCGGCTTCCTCCGCGGCAAGGCGCGCAGTGTACTCGATCGCATCGGTGGATTCAATGGCCGCCATGACGATATCGATATGTTCCCGGCCGCCCTTTTCGATCACTTCCCGGAGTGCGGCACGCTGCTCGGCTGTGCCGACCTGCATGGCCCGCAGGATAGGCAGGGTCGGTTTCCCCTCTTCCAGGTCGTCGCCGATGTTTTTGCCGATCTCTTCGCTGGATGTGCTGTAGTCGAGGGCGTCGTCAATGATCTGGAAGGCGATACCCAGGTGCAGGCCGTAATCGGCCATGGCTTGCTCTTCAGGCAGTGAGGCTTCACCCAGTACCGCCCCGAGCCGGGCGCCGGCCTCGAACAGGGTAGCGGTTTTACGCAGGATCACTTCGCGGTATTTCTCTTCGGTGGTATCCGGGTCGTTGCAGTTGAGCAGTTGCAGGACTTCGCCTTCGGCGATGCGGTTGGTGGCGTGGGAGAGCACCTCCATCACCCGCATGCTGTTCATGTCGACCATCATTTCGAAAGAGCGGGAGTAGAGGAAATCGCCCACCAGTACACTGGCGGCATTGCCCCAAACCGCATTGGCGGTATCCCGGTTGCGTCGCATGTCCGATTCGTCGACCACGTCATCGTGCAGCAGGGTGGCGGTGTGGATGAACTCGATTACCGCCGCCAAATCGATATGCCCTTCACCCTGGTAGTTCAACGCACGTGCCGCCAGCAGCACAATCATCGGACGCAGCCGTTTGCCGCCACTGTTGACGATATAGTGGCCAACCTGGTTGATCAGTGCCACATCGGATTGCAGCCGGCGCAGAATCAGGGCGTCAACTGCCTTCATGTCTTCCGCAACCAGCTCGCGGATTGTGCTCATTTCCATGGGGTCTGTCTTAACTGCGTTGGTTTCAGGGTATATTAGGAGTGGAGCATGCTAGGAGTCTGCCCGGATGCTGTCAAGCGCGGGCGTTTGCCCCGCCGGGTGGAGAATGCCGGGTGAGCGCGCCTATTTTGCGCTTTTTTCTGTATGGTGATTGACCTGTGCAGCGGTCGCGGGTAGAATTCCGCCTCTTTCGTTGGCGCGTTGCTTCATTCGCGCGCCGAAATTAGCAGATTTTTTGCGGAGATTTGGTATGTATGCCGTAATTCAGACCGGGGGTAAACAGTACCGGGTTTCCGAGGGCGATACAGTAAAGGTTGAAAAGCTGGGTGCCGAAGAGGGTACCTCGCTGGATCTGGATAAGGTCCTGTTGGTCGCCAACGGCGAAGATATTAAGATCGGTACCCCCTATGTAGACGGTGGCAAGGTTACCGCTACGGTTAAATCCCATGGGCGGGCCAAGAAAGTGACGATCCTGAAATTCAAACGGCGTAAGCACCACATGAAACGTCAGGGACACCGTCAGTGGTACACAGAACTCGAGATTACCGGAATCAGCGCAGGCTGAGGGGCAGGGTTAGGCAATGGCACATAAAAAAGCAGGCGGTAGTACACGTAACGGCCGCGATTCTGAGTCAAAGCGTCTTGGCGTCAAAGTATTCGGCGGCCAGGCCATCAATGCCGGCGGTATCATTATTCGCCAGCGTGGCACAGCTGTTCACAATGGTGTGAATGTCGGTTGCGGCAGGGATCACACCTTGTTTGCCAAGGTGGATGGCGTGGTGAAGTTTGAAACCAAGGGCCCGAAAAATCGTCGCTATGTCAGCGTGATTCCGGCCTGATCGCGCCACCGCTTTACAACGACAAAAGGCCTCGTCTTATGACGGGGCTTTTTACGTTATGCCCAGGGATGGACGTATGCCGCGGAGTCCAGGGATGGGCGGGAGCGGCGATGCGAACGATTTTTAACGGTCACGGGCACGCCCATGAAATTTGTTGATGAAGCCACAATTCGTGTAGAAGCTGGAAAGGGGGGCAATGGTGCCGTCAGTTTCCGGCGCGAGAAATATATTCCTCGTGGCGGCCCTGATGGCGGTGATGGCGGTGACGGCGGCAGCGTCTATCTGGTGGCTGACTCGGGCCTTAATACGCTGGTAGATTTCAGGCACCAGCGGCGTCATCGGGCGCAGAGTGGGCAGCAGGGCATGGGGCGCAACTGTACCGGACGTAGTGCCGAGGACCTCTATATAAAGGTACCGGTGGGCACCCGGGTGACCGACCTGGAGACAGAAGAGCTGATCGGCGAGCTGTTGAGCAACGGTCAGAAGCTGCTGGTGGCCAAGGGCGGTTTCCACGGTATTGGTAACGCCCGCTTTAAAAGTAGCACCAACCGTTCACCGCGCCAGTTTACTCCCGGCTCCATGGGTGAAGAGCGGGATATTTTGCTGGAGTTGATTCTGTTGGCCGATGTGGGGTTGCTGGGAATGCCCAATGCCGGCAAGTCCAGTCTGATCAGCAAGGTTTCAAGCGCTACGCCGAAAGTGGCGGATTATCCCTTTACCACGCTACACCCCAATCTCGGTGTGGTCAGTCTGGGAACCGGTAACAGTTTTGTGATTGCCGATATTCCGGGCGTTATTGAAGGCGCTGCCGAAGGGGCGGGTCTGGGTCTGCAGTTTCTCAAGCACCTGAATCGCACCCGGCTGTTGCTGCATTTGGTGGATATGGTGCCGATGGATGAAACCGTTTCACCCGCAGATGAGGTACGGTTGATCGCCGCCGAGCTGGAGAAGTACAGTGACGACCTGTATGAGCGTGAGCGTTGGTTGGTATTGAACAAACTGGATCTGTTGCCGACTGAAGAGTTTTCGACGAAACGTGATGCCATGCTGGCTGAATTAGATTGGCAGGGGCCGGTCTATTCGATTTCGGCGCTGACCGGCGAGGGTACCCGGGAACTGATGCAGGACCTGATGCAGCGTCTGAAAACATTGCGTGAACAGGATCAGGACGCGCCGGCTGCCACGTCGGAGCAGCAGCAGGCAGAAGAGCCCTGGGACCCTTTGCAGGACTAGGGGGCGGTAGTATGAGCATGTCCCGAACACAGTTCACATCGGCCCACCGCTGGGTGGTCAAGATTGGCAGCGCGTTATTGACGGCTGATGGCAAGGGCTTGGCGCGGGAGGCGCTGGCCGGCTGGGTTGAGCAGATGGCCCGCTGGGTGTTGTCCGGCAACCAGTTGATTCTGGTCTCTTCCGGTGCCGTTGCCGAAGGTATGAGCCGCATGGGGTGGACCACCCGTCCCACCACCCTGCATGAATTGCAGGCCGCTGCGGCGATCGGCCAGATGGGCCTGGTGCGCGCCTATGAAACCTGTTTCCAGAAACACGGTCTGCATACTGCCCAAGTACTGCTGACTCATGATGACTTGACCAATCGGCGTCGCTACCTGAATGCCCGCAGCACACTACGGACGTTGATCTCGCTCGGTGTGGTGCCGGTGGTGAACGAGAACGATACCGTGGCCAACCAAGAGTTACGCTTTGGTGATAACGATACCCTGGCGGCGCTGGTGGCGAATCTGGTGGAGGCCGATCTGTTGGTGCTGTTAACGGATCAGCAAGGTCTTTATGACTGCGATCCACGGCACAATCCCGATGCGGTGCTAATCAATGAGAGCCGGGTCGATGATCCGGTGCTGGATCAGGTGGCCGGCGGCAGTTCCGGTCTATTGGGGCAGGGTGGCATGGTAACCAAGATACGTGCCGCGCGTCTGGCGGCGCGTTCCGGTACCGCGACCATTATCGCACCGGGAGTGGGTGAGCAAGTGCTGACCCGGATTGCTGCCGGTGAGGCAGTGGGCACCCTACTGCTGCCGGTGCAAGAGGCCGAGGCCGCGCGCAAGCGATGGTTGGCCGGGCATCTTCAGGTTCGTGGCCGTCTGGTAGTGGATGCCGGTGCGGTTCATGTACTTCGCGAGTCCGGCCGCAGTCTGTTGGCGGTAGGCGTGAAACAGGTGATCGGCGATTTTTCCCGGGGTGAGATGGTGGTTTGTGTGGATGAGCGGGGTCGGGAAATTGCCCGCGGCTTGGTCAACTATAACTCCGCCGAGAGTGACCGGATCAAGGGCGTCGCTTCTAGCCGAATCCAGGAGATCCTCGGTTACGTGGACGAAGAGGAGTTGATCCACCGGGATAACCTGGTTCTGGTGTGACGGTCGGCTGCCCGGTTTAGGAGGGGCTTTGATTAAATCGTCCCCAGCCTTATCAGAGGTCCCTTAGATTAATAGATCGACGCGCGGTGCGGGTTGATCCTTTTTTACGGTCTTTTCCAGCCTGGGTTCGCAGGTGATCAGACGATCCGCCTTGATCTGGTGCCGGCTCGACAGGTATCGCTCGATACTTTTGGTTCGTTCGCTAGCCAATTGCGCCAACTGTTGATCGCTGATATCAGGAGCTGGCGTTTTCTCGCTTTTGGCCGCTTTCTCCTGCTTTTTTGCGGCGGCTTCCAAACGCTGGCGTTCGGCCTCCTGTAGCACCGGGATATCGCTGGCAACCGCTACACCACACAACCGGATATGTACCTCGGGACGGTCGGTCAACAGCTTGGCTATCTTGCCCAGGTATTCGTGCTGGTTCGCTGTTAAATTGCTCGATCCGGGGGCGAACGGTATCGGATCCAGCTGGATTTTGGCCGCTGCATCGCCCGCCAGTTCCACCAGGGTGAGTAGGGTGCCAAACGGGAACAGAGCTGTCGCCAGATAAGTCTTGGCCCCTTTTTTCATGGCGCGTCCGATGGCCTGGTTGATGGCATCGCTGGGGTCGACCTGGATATTGTCGATTGCGCCACTGATCGGAAGATTCAGTTTGATCTGGCTGTTCTTGTCCTTGAGCATGCCGAGGGCGGTCTCCAGCGGGATGCTCAACTGTTTCTGCATCGCTTCCATCTTTTTCTGGTCAACAGGCGCCACTTCGAGTTGGTTAAGGGTTAGGTCACTGTTGCCCTCTATCTGCCCCGACTTGGCGGAAAAGTGGAGATCGCTATTGGCCTTGCCGCTCTGTAGCCGATAGCCCATAAGCGGGAGGGTATAAGCGGAGAGCGGTGGCAGTTCCAAGCCTTCTATACGGCCGGTCAGTTCAAAGGTGGGTTCGACGGCAAATAGCGCCACCTTGCCCTTCAGATCAAGTACTGAGCTTTCGTCCACGATGCCGTTGAGCTGGAAAGGGCCGGCCCGGTTTTTGGGTGTATTGGTGATATTGGCCAGGCTGGCCTGCTTCGGTTTCAGTCGTAGGTGGTAGACAGGCTCCGTGGTTTGGTCCTCGAATTGGATTTGGCTATCGCCACTCAACATGATCCGGCCGATCTGAATGGGTAACGGTTTGTCCGGGGTGGCGGTTGCCTGGTCATCCGTAGTTAGGCGGCGGATTGCGGTGATCAGCTGTCCAAGGTTAAGGCTCTTGTCGGGATTGCGTATCAGGCGTTGCTGCCAGCCGCTGGCTTCTATCCGGTCGATGTCCAGTCCGCGTTCTTCTGAGTATTGCGGCTGCGAGATCTTCAGGCCAGCGAGAGTGAGCATGGCCTGTTTCTCTTGGGTTGGGTTGGCCGGCGTCTGGCCGGCCCGCAGCAGGCGCGCATCGATCTGGGTTGCCGTTAGGGACGATTCGCTATCCCCTGACACGTCGCGGGTGCTCAACGAGTCCAGTGATAGCAGCGTGAGTCCGGCACCATTATCGATGGCTGAAAACCCAGCGATATCCAGGTTGCCGGTCGGCTGGAAGCGACTACTGTCGGCTGTCTGTGTCAGGGCCAAGGCGCCTTGCCAGGTGAGGTTGTCGATGCGGATGGTCGCATCCTTGTTGAGCAGTTGCAGGGTTGCAGCGCCCTGTGCCAGGTCCCCCTCAGCAGAGAAGCCCAGACTATCCGTCTGCTTGTCGAGCTGAATGCTACCTTCCCAGTTGGACATATTGCTGGTCAACGCTTGCAGTGCGGTGGAGAGTTGGCTGCCGACCAGCTTCAATTTGACTGGAAGCTGGGCTGTCTGCCGCTCGCGGTTGAGGGAGGCGGTGCCATTTTCCACATCGAGCCCGACCCGTTCCGCAATAAAATGGTTTTCCGCCTCCTGCATGTCCAGTCCCAGAATCTCGAGTTTGCCACTACTGGTGAGACCGTCGGCCTCTTTTGTTGATTGCAGCTTGAGGTCACCCTGCCAGGTCAGTCCGTCGTGGCGGTAGCGACTCTCCGCGTCTGCGTGGTCGAACTGAAACGCGGTCGTGACCAGCTCGCCCTTTACAGCATGCTTGCTCTTGTCACTGCTGGCCGTGCCTTTCCAGGACAATTTGTTGCCGGCAACAGTTTGCTCTTGGTAGTCGATCCGGTAATCGGTCAGGTTGAGGGTGCCGCGATGGCTGATGCGAGGTGGGCCAGGCGGGAGAAGTGTCAGGGAGAGCTTCCCGCTCATGCTCAGCTTCCCTTGCAGCTGTTTTAGCGTGGGTTCAGCCAGCTTGGCGTAGCGATCGAGAGCAAGGTCGTCGATCTGTATGTCGCCGTCGAAGGAGGGCGTGTCGGCGAAAGGCATGACCTCTCCGTGCAGTTTTACGGGTGTCTGATCGATATGGGCCTGTAAATCCAGCGCACTGATGTGGCTCTTTTTGTCCGACGCGATGCTGTCCAGATCGAGCATGTCGACCTTGATCCGGGATGAGAATTTCGGGCCCTGGTAGTCCAACTCCGAATCGCGCAAGCCGATATGGTCCAACCTGATCGCCCAGCCGGTGGTGGCCGGTTCTTTATCGGTGGGTGTCGAGAATAGCAGTCCTCCGATTTCCAGCGTGCTGTTTTTGTCGGTCTGAACCAGCTTGAGTCGGATCCCGGACAGGTCGAGTCCGGTCACCACCAGGCGTTTGTTCCAGAGGGGGTGCCATGCCAACTGCAGGTCGAGTCTGGGCAGGGCGAGGGTATTCACCCCTTTGTTAACGATATTCAGGTTGTCGAGTCTGAAGGTGGCGGTGAAAGGGTTGAAATCTATGTTTTCGACCGAGACCTGTTCGCCGCCATGCTCTTGTAGCCACTGTTTGAGCCCGTAGCTGATACCTAGTGGCAGCAGCGTGAGTGTGGCAATCAGGAGGATGAGCAGGGTGGTGAAGGTAATGAGGAGCCTGCGCCGGCGTTTGCGGTTGCTGGGTACGGCTGTGGTCATGTTGTCTATCCCTATACGGCTGATTTCAGGCTTAACAGGGGGAAGTATAACGTAAGCGGATGGGATGGTTCACCGATGTCGCGTGCCGGAGAGCGGGATTTATGGTGGGCAGAAAAAAACCGGCTTTTGGCCGGTTTTTCGTGATGCACAGGCGCTACTGTTTACAGCGATTTGATCTGTGCATTCAGGCGGCTTTTATGACGGGCAGCCTTGTTCTTGTGGATAAGGCCGGTGTTTGCCGCACGGTCGATCACCGGTACCGCCTGTTTGTAAGCTTCGGTAGCCTTTTCCTTATCGCCAGTCGCCAACGCCTTCACTACGTTTTTCAGGTAGGTGCGCATGTTGCTGCGACGCGACGCGTTGTTCTGGCGATGCTGTTCGGCCTGACGCGCACGTTTGCGGGCTTGTGGTGAGTTGGCCAAGGTCTGTCTCCAAAAATTCAGTAAAAATGAGTATCTCGTTAAAGAGCGCGGTATTCTGGAGGTTGATAGGCTGTTTGTCAACCGCTAATTATAGCCTGTGGTCCCTTGTCTCCCGCCAATCGCCCTCATCCTCCTGTCGTGTCAGTGAGGGGTGGTGTCCCGCTCCTATGCAGCGGAAGACTCGCCGGCATTGTACAAGGAAATCCTGCGTGTACGACTGCGGATTCCTCTGAAAAAAGGCGATAAACAGCCTATAATCCGCGCTTCGGCCGCTTCCGGTGGCATTAATAATAGGTAGTATTCAGACGCATGTTCAGATCTCTGGCCAAGGTGGGCTCCAATACCCTGTTGTCGCGGATTCTCGGTTTTATCCGGGATCTGGTCGTGGCGCATATCTTTGGTGCCAATGCTGGAACCGATGCGTTTTTTGTCGCCTTTAAGATTCCCAATTTTCTGCGTCGCCTGTTTGCCGAGGGCGCCTTTGCGGTGGCCTTTGTGCCGGTGCTTACTGAATATAAGGAGCGACGCAGTTTTGATGACTTGAAACGTTTTGTGGACCATGTGGCCGGTACCCTGGGTGGCGTGTTGCTGGCGGTTACCCTGGCCGGGGTGCTGGGTGCGCCGGTGTTGGCGATGATTTTTGCACCCGGTTTTATCGGCGCTGAGGGGAAGTTGGACCTGGCCGTGGATATGTTGCGGCTCACTTTTCCTTACCTGCTGTTTATCTCCCTGACCGCGTTTGCCGGGGGGATCCTTAACGCTCATGGGCGATTTGGTATCCCCGCCTTTACCCCGGTATTTCTGAATGTCTCGCTGATCAGCTGCGCCATCTGGCTGGCGCCGCAAATGGATCAGCCGATCATGGCGCTGGCCTGGGGGGTGTTGCTGGCCGGGATACTGCAGTTGTTATTCCAGATCCCCTTTTTGCGTCACCTCCGGTTGTTGCCACGGTTTCGGTTTGCCCCCGGGGATGAGGGGGTACGGCGTATCGGAAAACTGATGCTGCCGGCCCTGTTCGGTGTGTCGGTGACACAATTGAATCTGTTGCTGGATACCCTGATCGCCTCGTTTCTGGTCTCCGGCAGTATCTCGTGGCTCTACTACTCTGATCGGTTGATGGAATTTCCGCTGGGGATCCTGGGGGTGGGGCTGGCGACGGTTATATTGCCCAATTTATCAAAAAAGCATGCCACTGAGTCGCCGGAAGGGTTTTCGTACGTGATCGATTGGGCGTTGCGTTGGGGGTTGCTGCTGGGGTTGCCGGCTGCGGTGGGATTGTTCGTATTGGCCGGGCCGATGATTGCCACCCTGTTCCAGTCGTCACTATTTGATGCGACTGATGTGATTATGTCGCGGCGTAGTCTCATGGCCTATTCCCTGGGGCTACTCTCTTTTATCCTGATCAAGGTGTTGGCTCCCGGTTATTACTCCCGGCAAGATACCCGTACGCCGGTCAAGATTGCCGTGATCGCCATGATTGCCAATATGGTGATGAATATTATCCTGGTGTTTCCCCTGGCTCACGCCGGTTTGGCGCTCGCCACCTCGTTGTCGGCAACCCTTAACGCCTTTCTGCTGTTTCGTGGTTTGCGCAAAGCGGAGGTATACCGGCCGGAAGCCGGCTGGCCACTGTTGATTCTGCGTGGCGTGACGGCTTCGGCGGTGATGGGCGGACTGCTCTACTGGGGGGTGGGTGACCTCGCTTCCTGGATGGAGGGCTCGACCTGGGACAAGGTGTGGCGTTTGCTGGTCTGGGTGATGGCCGGTATCGGCAGCTACTTTGCGGTTTTGGCTTTGTTGGGCATCGGTCCACGTCATTTTCGCCGCCACGCCTCCTGAGCGCCAGGGCGAACCGGGACGACTCTCCGTCACGGCCACTCAGAAACAGACTTGTGACAAAACATTGCCTATAATGCAGCGTTTTGGATCCTTTGGCGGGCGAAGATGCAGGTTATCCGCGGTCTCCACAATCTGCGTGTTGAACACCGGGGCTGCGTCGCCACGATCGGTAATTTTGATGGCGTACACCTTGGGCATCAGGCGGTTTTCCGGAATCTCCGGGAGCGGGCGGCGGCGTTCGGTCTGCCGACGACGGTCGTTACCTTTGAACCGCAGCCAATGGAGTTCTTTGCGCCGGATGCGGCGCCGGCACGCCTGACCCGGATGCGGGAAAAGCTCCAGGCGTTGAAAGATGCCGGGATCGACAGGGTGGTGTTGCTGGAGTTCGGGCATAAGCTGGCCTCTATGTCGGCACAACAATTTGTCCAGGAACTGTTGGTGGATGGATTGGATGTGCGGTTTCTGTTTGTCGGGGATGATTTCCGCTTCGGCAAGGGCCGGGTGGGGGATATTGATCTGTTGCGTCAGGTTGGTGAGGCGCACGGCTTTGAAGTGGCCAATATGAACACCGTCATGGATGGTGAGGCACGAGTTAGCAGTACCCGCATTCGCGAGGCGCTGGCGCAAGGTGATTTGGCGCTGGCGGAGAGGAATTTGGGGCGCCCCTATCAGATTTGTGGCCGGGTGGCCCATGGGGATGCCCGGGGCAGGACCATCGGTTTCCCTACCGCCAATATCGATCTGCACCGAAAGGTGAGCCCGGTGCACGGTGTGTATGCGGTGCGAGTCCACGGGTTGTCGGAGGGATCGTTACCCGGTGTGGCCAATATCGGCAATCGGCCCACGGTGGTGGGAGATCCCCGCTATCTGCTGGAAGTGCACCTGTTCGATTTTTCGCGCCTCATCTATGGGGAGCATGTGCAAGTGGAGTTTTGTAAGTGGTTGCGGGATGAGCAGCGCTTTGAGTCGTTCGACGCTTTGCGTCGGCAGATTGAGCAGGATGCCGCCCAGGCCAGGACCTTTTTTGCTATCGATTAGTAAGTGAATCGGATTTAAATCAGTGGTGTAATTGCCACAACATCATCGCCTGTGAACTGTTTGGCGACGGCTACCGGAATTTTGACTAGAGAGATCGCACACCTGAATTCAGCTGCGGCAAGGCAATAGATTGTGACTGACTATAAAAGTACTCTGAACCTCCCCAATACCGGCTTTCCCATGAAGGCCAACCTGGCCAACCGTGAGCCCGAAATGCTCAAGCGCTGGGAAGCTATAGGGCTGTACCACAAGATTCGCGAAACCTTTGCCGGGCGCCCGAAATTCATCTTGCACGATGGCCCTCCTTACGCCAACGGTGAGATCCATATCGGCCATGCCGTGAACAAGGTGCTGAAGGATATTATTGTCAAAAGTCACACTCTGGATGGCCTGGATTCCCCCTATGTACCGGGTTGGGACTGCCATGGCCTACCAATTGAACTGCAGGTGGAGAAAAAAGTCGGCAAGCCCGGCGGCAAAGTGACGGCGGCCCAGTTTCGTGTCGCCTGTCGCGAGTACGCCACCAAGCAGGTAGACAAGCAGCGTACCGATTTCAAGCGTCTGGGTGTGGTGGGTGACTGGGAAGATCCTTATCTCACTATGGCTTTTAAAACCGAGGCGGACATCGTGCGGGCGTTGGGTCGTATTGTTGAGAACGGCCACGTGCATAAGGGCTCCAAGCCGGTGCACTGGTGTACCGATTGCCGCTCTGCGTTGGCAGAGGCAGAAGTGGAGTACAAGGATAAGGAGTCATTCGCCATCGATGTGCGTTTTGAAGTGCTCGATCCGGAAACCCTGATGAGTAGCTGTCATTCGGTACCGGGCGGACACGGTGAGGGCCCCTTGTCGTTGGTGATCTGGACCACCACGCCCTGGACGCTGCCCGCCAACCAGGCGGTGGCGTTGAATCCGGCGCTGGA
Organism: Sedimenticola sp.; assembly: GCF_050289425.1. NCBI lineage: Bacteria > Pseudomonadati > Pseudomonadota > Gammaproteobacteria > Chromatiales > Sedimenticolaceae > Sedimenticola > Sedimenticola sp. The sequence goes on from NZ_JBNKFS010000021.1 coordinate 42,575, forward strand.
TTATGCCGTGGTGCAGGCGAATGGCGCCCACGGTAAAGAGCGCTTGATTGTTGCGGAAGGGATGCTCAAAGATAGCATGCTACGCTGGGGCATCGAGGAGTATAAGGTCATCGCCTATGGGCGGGGCGACGCCTTCGAGGGCTTGAAGCTGAAGCACTGTTTCTATGATCGTGAAGTTCCTGTGATCCTGGGAGAGCATGTCACCCTGGATGCCGGTACCGGTGCTGTGCATACCGCGCCCGGACACGGCCTGGACGACTTCATCGTCGGCCAGCGCTACGGCCTGGAGGTGGATAACCCTGTTGGGGGTGATGGGCGCTTTGTCGAGGGGACCGAGCTGTTTGCCGGTGAACACGTGTTCAACGCCAATGAAAAGGTAATCGAGGTATTGAAGGTGTGTGGCGCGCTGGTGCAGGAGGCCCGGCTGGCCCACAGCTATCCCCACTGCTGGCGCCACAAGACCCCCATCATCTTCCGTGCCACGCCTCAGTGGTTTATCAGCATGGAGCAGCAGGGGTTACGGCAGACAGCTCTGGATGAGATCGATAAGGTCACCTTTACGCCCGATTGGGGGCGTGCCCGGATTGAAGGTATGGTGGCCGGTCGCCCCGACTGGTGTATCTCCCGTCAGCGCACCTGGGGTGTGCCGATAGCGCTGTTTATCCACAAGGTGACCGGTGAGCTGCATCCGGAAACGGCTACGCTGATCGAGCAAGTGGCGATGCGGATCGAGTCGGAAGGTATCGAAGCCTGGTTTGCCCTGGATCCTCAGGAGCTGTTGGGCGATCAGGCGCAGGATTACGACAAGGTGCAGGATACGCTGGATGTCTGGTTCGACTCCGGTGTCACCCATTTTGCCGTGCTGGAGCCCCGCTCCGAGCTGCGTTATCCGGCTGATCTCTACCTGGAGGGCTCCGACCAGCATCGCGGATGGTTCCAGTCTTCGCTGCTCACTTCGGTGGCCATCCATAATCGGGCGCCCTATGCGGGTGTGTTGACCCACGGCTTCACCGTGGATGCCAAGGGACACAAAATGTCCAAGTCCCTCGGCAATACCGTGAGTCCACAGGATGTGATGAAACAACTGGGTGCGGATATCATCCGTCTCTGGGTGGCGTCAACCGATTACCGCGGAGAGATAACCGTCTCCGATGAAATCCTCAAGCGTACGGCGGATGCCTATCGTCGTATCCGCAACACCTCGCGCTTCCTGTTGGCCAATCTGAACGGCTTTGATCCGGCCAAGGATATGCTGCCGCCGGCTGAGATGGTGGAGCTGGACCGCTGGGTGGTGGATCGCGCCTATCGCCTGCAGCAGGAGATCGTCGAAGCCTATAAAGGTTATCAATTCCATCTGATTATCCAGAAGATCCACAATTTTTGCGGACCGGAGATGGGCGGGGTTTACCTCGACATCATCAAGGACCGCCAGTACACCACCCAGGCCGACAGTCGTGCCCGCCGCTCTTGTCAGACCGCTATCTATCACGTGATGGAAGCGATGGTGCGCTGGCTGGCGCCGATCCTCAGCTTTACGGCGGACGAAATCTGGCAATACATCCCGGGCGAGAGGAGTGAGACGGTGTTTGTCGAAACCTGGTATGACGGGCTTTTTGCGCTGGACCAGGGGGATAGTTTTGATCGCGATTTCTGGGGCCGGGTAATTGCTATCCGCACCGCGGTCGGCAAACAATTGGAACAGTTGCGCGCCAGCGGCGTGATCGGTTCGTCCCTGGATGCTGAGTTGGACCTCTATTGCGATGCGCAGGCGCGAGCCGATCTGGATAAGCTGGAAGATGAGTTGCGCTTTGTGTTGATCACCTCTTATGCCCGGGTACATGACGCGGATGAAAAACCGGCCGAAGCGGTGCCCACCGATCTGCCTGGCGTCGCGTTGCTGGCGCGTGCCTCTGACCATGAAAAGTGCGGACGTTGTTGGCACCATCGGGAGGATGTGGGTCAACACGCGGCTCATCCTGCCCTCTGTGGGCGCTGTGTTGAGAACGTGGATGGTGTGGGTGAGGTCAGGCGGATTGCCTGATCCGTCGTTATCCCCTTTGCCTGGCAAACCCTAGGGAAGCATTGATGTATCGTTGGCTTTGGTTGTCGTTGGTGGTTATAGCACTGGATCAGATCAGTAAGCAGCTGATCGAGTCCAGCTTGCTGGTCTATGAGACCGTTTCCATCCTGCCCTATTTCAATCTGACCCTGGCCTATAACGAGGGCGCCGCGTTTAGTTTGTTAAGTGACCAGGCGGGGTGGCAGCGCTGGTTTTTCGCCCTGGTGGCCGCGGTGGTGGTGCTGGTTTTGGTGATTTGGCTGTCGCGACTCAGGCGTGAGCGGTTGTTGGCGATCTCTTTAAGTTTGGTCATTGGCGGGGCGGTGGGCAATCTGCTGGATCGGTTGCTGTTCGGTTATGTCATCGATTTTCTGGATTTTTTCTACAACTCGTATCACTGGCCGGCGTTTAACGTCGCGGATATCGCCATTTCCCTCGGGGTGGCGCTGCTGTTTCTGGATGCCTTTGTCGGGCGACAAGTCAAGCAAGCGGATTAATGGTTCTGCGCCAACAGCCGTTTTAGGTAATCCCAGTCAAACGCCGGGCCGGGGTCGGTCTTACGACCCGGGGCGATATCGCTATGGCCGGTTATCCGCTCATCGCTGATGGTCGGGTAGTATGTTTGAATTTCACGAATCGTCTGCGCCAAAACCTGATACTGCGACGCGGTATAAGGCGTGGTATCGCTCCCTTCCAACTCAATACCGATAGAGTAATCGTTGCAGCACTCGCGTCCCGCGAAACAGGATTGTCCGGCATGCCAGGCACGCCGTGTCAATGGTACATACTGAACCCGCTCGCCGTCCCGTCGAATCAGTAGATGGGTCGATACCCGAAGCCGGTGAATGTCGGCAAAATAGGGGTGCGCGTCTGGCGGCAGCTGATTGAGAAACAGTCGGTCGATCCAGGGGCCGCCGTATTGGTCAGGTGGCAGGCTGATGCCATGGATGACCAGCAGATCGATTTGGCAGGATTCGGGGCGATCATCTTGATTGGGCGAAGGGCAGTGGCGTACCCCATCCAGCCACCCCGACCAGTTCGGGAGACTCATTTTTTTATGCCCTTGATCACCATATCGGAGAAGCTTACTACGCCAAGCACTTGGCCATGGCTGATTACCGGTGCGCGTGACAGGTGGAGCCGATCGAACAGCCTCGCGCAGTAACGGATGTCCATATCGGGCTCGACGGAGATGACGGGTTTGGTCATCACTTCGTAAATATTGACGCGGGACGGTGGACGATCCCTGGCCAGTACTTTGCGGGCGATATCGGAGAACATGACGATGCCGTAGGCGTCGTTCTCATCCCGCTTGTTGACCAACAATGTCTTGGTTTCCACATAGTTCATCTTCTGCAGTGCGGCTTCTACCGTATCCATGCCGTCAACGGTATCTACCTGTTGCTTCATGACATCCCGGACCCGGATAACCTTTTCGCTGTTCACAGCTCGCCCTCCACAACGCTGGTAAGTTGGCGAATTTGATGGCTGACCCCAACAGCATCTTCCACGTCAATCTGGAAGGCGATCCCGGTGCCGGGCTTGTCATCGAACTCTCCGACTTCGGCAATGGTTTCGAGGATGGTGCGGCTCAGGTGCTCTTCAACCAGAAACAGCACCATGTCCCGTTGTACTTCCAGGCTAAGTCCGAAAAAGGTTTTGCTTTTCTGCAGCCCTTCGCCGCGGGCTTGGTTGATTACGGTCGAACCGGTGGCGCCGGCATTTCTCGCCGCATCCACTACGATATTGGTCTTGCTGTCCTCAATGAGGGCGATGATCAATTTGAAATGCATAGTTATTCCCTCTCTCGGGTTGCTCTTGCCCGACGGGCAAGCCATTCACTAAGTTGGGCATAGCCCATGACGCTCATAATGGGAAAAAGGCTGGCAAAGGCGATCAACCCGAAGCCGTCCAGCATCGGGTTTCTGCCCGGGATGGTGCTGGATAGACCTAACCCCAGTGCGGCCACCAGCGGGACGGTCACGGTGGAGGTGGTGACGCCGCCGGAATCATAGGCTAAGGCAATGATGGCCTTGGGGCAGAACAGGGTTTGAATCAGGACCACGATATAACCGGCGATAATATAGTAGTGCAGTGGGGTGCCGGTGACGATGCGGTAGGCCCCCAGCGCGATGCCAATCGCTACCCCCAGCGCTACGGCGATACGCAGCCCCCAGGTACCGACGGCGCCGCCGGATACCTGATTGGCCTTAATTGCTACGGCGATCAGAGAGGGTTCGGCAATGGTGGTGGAGAGACCAATAGCAAAGGCAAACAGATAAACCCAGAGATAGTGTTGCCAGTTAGCGCCCAGTTCATGGGCGGTTTGGCTGATACCCAGGAATTCGGGGGCGGTGAGTTGCGCCGCCATCAACTTGCCAAGCGGGAAGAGCGCCTCCTCCAGGCCCTGGAGAAAAAATGTCAGCCCCAATAGAACCAGAAAAAAACCGATGACTACCTGTCCCAAGTGACGGACGGGTTTGCGTAGCACAAACAGTTGAAATCCAAACAGGATGGCGGCGATGGGCAAAACGTCGGAGGCCGTGGCGATCAGTGTGCTGAAAAATTCCGATAACCAGGTCATTACAGCAGGATCCCGTAGCCCATTACAAAGATCATCGGTGTCAGTGAAGCGAAGGCGATCAGTCCGAAGCCGTCGGTCATTGGATTTCGTCCACGGATACTGCTGGCCAAACCGACGCCGAGTGCGGTTACCAGCGGGACGGTGATGGTAGACGTGGTGACGCCGCCGGAGTCATAAGCGATGCCGATGATTTCGGGTGGAGCGAAAGCGGTCATGATTACCACTCCGGCGTAGCCGCCCATGATCAGATATTGCACCGGCCAGCCTTTGATGATCCTTATTACACCGATCACGATGGCCAGGCCAACCGAAACGGCCACGGTGAGGCGCAGGCCATCGGCGTAACGTTGCATGGCCGGTTGGCTTTCCGCGATCATGCCGCCGAGAGCGGCGACACGGGCCGCTTCATTTGAGATGGCAATGAGTGCGGGTTCCGCCACGGTTGTACCGAAGCCGAGAGCGAAGGCAAACAAGGTGAGCCAGAGGAGGCTCCCTTTTGAGGCGAAATCATGGGCCATCGATTCACCAATTGGGAACAGCCCCATTTTCAGTCCTTGAACGAACAGCGTCAGGCCAATCACTACCTGTGCCGTTCCGAGCAGCATCTTGCCCAAGTCGGGGATCGGTTGGCGGAATACGAGCAGTTGGAAAAAGGCAATTACGACTACAATAGGGAGTAGGTCGCGAATGCTCTCTGTCAGCGCCCTACTAAAATGTTGGATGAGTTTGTTCACGCCGTAACAATACACGACGGATAAATTGATGTTAACCAAATGTATAGGTGGTGTGAGATAGGTGTCGATCTCTACATTGGCGGCTAATCACTCGAAGAATGTGCTGAATTGCCCGGTTATCTGGGAGCTAAATCACGGTTTTGAGTGACAAGTATTTGACTTTTGACTATTTGTGACGCTTCTCACGACAGCCCAGTCTGGCGGGGTCCAGACTTCATGCTGTGGAGGGCCCTTTGATCGGGTGCCGCCGATTCTAAATTTGAGACAGGTAACGATTGGAATCCAGTTATGAAGGCCGGGAATATCATTTCTTTTGACGGAAAGCGTTCAGGTGATCAGGGGGTGACCCTGAGGTCGGGTTACAACGGAACCATTAATGCTTGTCGTCAGTTGCTGGTAAAGGACTTGCCGAAGCAGATGGACGGCCTGTTCGAGCGTTTGGATGATGTGCTGTATGCGCAGGCGGATAAGGCCGGTAGTGATCAGAATCAGACGGCTTATTTTGAATCGATGCGTATTCTGCGCCTGGAGCGCGTTGCCATTCAAAGCGCTTACAACAAAGGCATATTGGGACGGTTTGATCGTTTCTGGACTCATGGTCCGGGGGCGGTGCCGCAGCAGGCGTCGGGTGCGTCCCTCTCCTGTGACGAGCTGGACCTGGTGGAAAGCGATGACCTGGAAGAGGGGTTGGCGATCACCGGTATGGTTTCCAAGGGCAATAATAGCTTTTATCGCGATCTCTATGCCCTGGACCAGCGATTCAGTTATCTCTTGAATGGGATGGAGATCGGCGAGGACGGTAATCCGCTGGCTCCGGCTACATTTTGTACCGCCTTCAAGCAATCCATCTCTATGTTGGAGGTGCCGCTTGCTGTCAAGCTGGTGATTTACAAGCAGTTTGAGAAAGAGGTGATTGCTAAGCTGGGCCCGCTTTACGACCAGGTCAACGCGACGCTGGCCAAGGCCGGTATCCTGCCGGGTATCAAGCCGACCATGCGGCGGAATTCGCCTTATCGATCCGATGACTCGTCATCAAGGAGCTCCGCCGCGGATGATCGGGCGGCCTATGTGGCTGGGGATAACCCGGAGTTGCAGGCGGAGGTGTTTGCCACTTTGCAGCAGTTGCTGTTGCAGCGTCGCCCGATGCCGCAGACACCTCCAGGGTCGGTTCAGTACGTCGATTCCGGAAGCCTGCTGTCGGCGCTCTCAGTGTTGCAGCAGCAGAGCGATAGTGCCAAGACGCCCGCCGGACAGGTATTGGATGCCGGGGCTATGCGGACGGTGCTGCTGAGCATGCCGCAGATTGGACAGGATGGGTCCGGCAAAGTGGCTATTGGTCGCTCAGACGAAGATACCATCGACGTCATCTCCATGCTGTTCGAGTTTATTCTTGATGACCCCGGTCTGTCTGATCCCATGCGTGCGCTGCTGGCAAGGTTGCAGATTCCGATGCTGAAAGTGGCGATCCTGGATAAGAGCTTTTTTGGGCGTAAGGATCATCCGGCGCGCCGCCTGCTTAACGCGATGGCGCAGGCAGCTATCGGTTGGACAGAAGAGTCTGGCCGCAGTGGCGATGGCTTGTATGCCCATATCGAGTCGGCGGTGAGCCGGATATTGGCGAAGTTTGATGATGATCTGGCGCTGTTCGATGAACTGTACGAACAGTTTTCCGCCTTTCTTGAGCGTGAGCAACGGGGAGCGCATGTTGCTGAGGAGCGGGCGGCTCAGGTTACCCAGGGGAAAGAGGCATTGGTTGAGGCCAAGCGTCATGTGGCGGATGAAATTGGTCGTTGCCTGGCGAATTACTCTTCAGTTCCTGATGTCGTGCAAAACCTGGTCAGGGATGGCTGGAATGACGTGATGTTGCTGATCTATCTGCGGAAAGGCAAAGAGAGCGAAGAGTGGGGTGAAGCGGTCAACCTGATGGAGCGATTGGTTTGGAGTGTTATGCCCAAGCCTAGTCACCGTGAGCGGCAGGAGTTGCTACGCTCTATTCCGGAGCTGTTGAAGGGATTGCGCGCCGGTCTTAGCGATATCTCTTATAACCAGCACAAGATGACCCGGGCCTTTAAAGGGTTGCAGGCGCGTCATCTGGCTTGTCTGCGCGGTGGCCGGGCTCTGGATGAGGTGACAGACACTCAGTCAGAAGGGGCGGGGCAGAGTGGTGAGGCCGCTGGGGGCATGGAGGAGATCGTTCTCGAGACGGTGGATGCCCAGATTGCTCCGGTCGATATCGAGCCCGATGCTTTCGATAAGCAGGCTGAGGAGTTGGCTGTGGGTAGCTGGCTGGAGCTCACCGAGGAAGATGGCTCGGTGATTCGTGCCAAGCTCTCCTGGCGTAGCAGTATCAGTGGTAGCTGCCTGTTTGTTAACCGCAAAGGGATGAAGGTCGCTGAGGTGTCGCAGCGGGGTCTCGGTGCCTGGCTGCGTAGTGGCAAAGTGGTGTTACTACCAGAGGTAGATGTGCCATTAATGGATAGGGCGTTGAATTCGATGGTGGTGACGTTGAATCAGTCACTGGCGAAAAAGCCCGGTGGTGGGAAAGAGAAGTGAAGTTATGAGTGAGTTTACTGTGCCATTAAAGCCCCCGCCTCGCGGGGGTATTTTTTTTGTCCAGGGATGGACTTATGCCGCGGAGGCCAAGGATGGCCGGGAGCGGCGTTGGGAGGGGATGGACTTATGCCGCGGAGGCCAAGGATGGCCGGGAGCGGCGTTGGGAGGGGATGGACTTATGCCGCGGACGACTCCAGGGATGGAGGAGGTAGGGCGAAGCAGGAGGCTAGAGCCGAGGCCAAGGATGGCCGGGAGCGGCTTGAGAGGTGCGAGGGCTGGGGACAACTGCGATGTGTTGGGTCGACTGGTGGTTGAGATCGGCGGCGGTATACAATAACCAACTTTATTGAATCCCAGAGGGTGTGGTAATGGCAGAGAAAATGACTGATTCCGGTCTCAAATATGATGACTTGGTAGAGGGTGAGGGCGAAGTGGCTGCGGCAGGTCAGCGGGTTGTGGTGCACTACACCGGTTGGCTCACGGATGGGAGCAAGTTTGATTCCAGTCTTGACCGGAATGATCCTTTCTCGTTTGCGCTCGGCGCTGGGCAGGTGATTCGCGGTTGGGATGAGGGGGTTCAGGGCATGCGCATTGGTGGTAAGCGAAAACTCACTATCCCGCCGCAGCTCGGTTATGGCGCGCGGGGTGCCGGGGGCGTAATTCCTCCCAATGCCACCCTGGTGTTTGAGGTTGAGTTGTTGGAGATACGCTGAGTTGTCATTACCCGATCGGTTAATGGTTCAATCCCAGGTAAAGCTGGCGCTGGAAGAGGATCTGGGTAGCGGTGACCGTACGGCCGCACTGATTCCGGCCGAGGCACGGTCCCGGGTCAGGGTGATCTGCCGCGAGTCGGCGGTGATCTGCGGCGTCGCCTGGTTTGAAGAGGTATTTCGGCAGCTTGATTCGTCTGTCGTCATTGATTGGCACTGCCGTGATGGGGAGTCGATTGGAGCCGATAGCCTGGTCTGTGAGTTGAGCGGTAATACACGAGCGCTGCTAAGCGGTGAGCGCACTGCCCTCAATTATCTGCAGACTCTCTCTGGTACGGCTACGCTAGCCAGGCAGTATGCGGATGCGGTTTCCGGCACGGGCGTGCGTATACTGGATACCCGTAAAACCGTGCCGGGTCTGAGGTTGCAGCAGAAGTACGCCGTAACCTGCGGAGGCTGCCACAACCATCGAATCGGTCTCTTTGATGCTGTGCTGATTAAGGAGAATCACATTGAAGCGGCCGGGTCGGTGACGGCGGCGTTGCAAGCCGCTCAGGCGTTGGCGGCGGATGTAGAGATTGAGGTGGAAGTGGAGTCGCTGGACGAGTTGGACGAGGCGCTGGCGGCCGGTGCCCAGCGTATTCTGCTGGATAATTTTTCTCTGGAGAGGTTGCGGCAGGCGGTGGCACGTGTCGGTGGGCAAGCTCGCCTTGAGGCATCCGGAGGGGTTACTCTGGAGACGATTCGCGGTATTGCGGAGACCGGCGTGGACGACATCTCAGTCGGGGCGTTGACCAAGGATGTGAGGGCGATCGATCTCTCGATGCGGTTTTTTGACGAGTAAGTTCAGGCTTTGACGTCGAGCAGGGAACCTATCAGTGAATCGGCGGTCTTGAATGCCTTGATCGAGGCACTTGTCTGGAGGCTGCTTTGGTGAAGTTCCACCAAGGCCCGGACGGCGTCTTTGGTGGGGGCCTTACTGGTCAACTGGTTGGCACTGGCAATATCCGCCGCATTGCGGCGCATTTGCTGCATGCCGCGCTGGATGCCCTGAAGGGCGGAATCCGATATGGAGTTGATGGCCATGCCTGTTCCTGGAAATAGAGTGCTAATTTCAGCATAGAGGTCCAATGGGATATTGACTAGATAAAATAGTCAATAATGTGACTATTCGCAATTATTTGACGGCATTAAAGAATAAAAATTCTATCTTGTCCGGTTATACTCAATAGGCCCGGTGGGCCACCATTCATCACACAAAGGAAAATTAATGTCTGTGTCTATCAAACCAATCATCACGGCAGCTGTTTTAGCCACTACGGCCTTCTCTGTCCAAGCGGCCGATCTGGGCAGTTTGGAGCAGCGCTTCAGTTACGCCTTGGGCTATCAGTTTGCCCAACAGCTGCAGCAGCAGGGGGTAACTGTCGAAGGGGCGGCCTTTGGCGCGGCTATCGATGATGTCCTGAGCGGCAAGAAAACCCAATTAACGCTGGAACAGATGTCCGAGGCGTTCCGCCAGACCAAAGAGGAGATGACCAAGGCCAAGCAGCAGGCGGCAGAAGCGTCCAAGCAGGCCGGTGAGCAGTTCTTGGCGGAGAACGGCAAAAAGAGCGGCGTAGTGGTGTTGCCTAGCGGTCTGCAGTATCAGGTGTTAGAGGCTGGCGAGGGCGAAAAGCCTATGGCCGGTGCCACCGTAACGGTGAATTATCGCGGTACGCTGATTTCCGGCCAAGAGTTTGACAGCTCCTATGCCCGTGGCGAGCCTGCCAGCTTTTCACTGAATGGCGTGATTCCCGGTTTCAGGGAAGGTATCAGCCAGATGAACAAGGGTGCCAAGTGGAAACTGTTTATCCCAGCCAGCCTTGGTTACGGAGAAGTGGGTGCGCCAGGCGCCATCGGCCCCAATGAGACCCTGATTTTCGAGGTTGAGCTGATCTCCTTCGAAGCACCCAAGGTGCTGGAAGAGAAGAAAGGCGAATAAGCGGCACAATGTATGCCCCGCCCGTTAGGGCGGGCGCATACCTTGCCTCCTATAACCGACGTAAGTGGCGGGGGCGCAGTCGCTTGCCGTATGCCAGCGCCTGATCCAGCTGGGCTAACAGACGTGCCCGGTCTCGGGGTAGATTGCCGGCCAGGGCCAGCGCGTTCGAGGCATGGTTGGAACGAAAGATAATCGGCTGTGGCGGCTCGATGCCCGCTATGAGACGACGTTGCTCCTGGAGTACCGCTTGATCGTCTTGGGGCGTGAAAGGCTCGCCAAACTTTTCCAGGAACCGTTCTTCCTCTCCCGGATCGAGAAAAAGCTGCAAGGTCGACAGGTAGGTCACCGGCGCGCGGTTCAGCAACTCAATCGTACCTTGGATATGTTCCGCTGAGCGGGATCGGCCACCCAGGCCGAGAATGATGGTGGCAGATACCTTGAGTCGGCATTGGTGCGCCATTTCCAGGGCAGCGCGAATGCTGCGTGGGCTGGCTCCCTTGGTGATTTTCTTCAGGATAGTCCCCGAACCCGATTCGATCCCGACATAGAGCAGGTTCAATTTGTGTGCTCTTAGCTTCTCCAGCTCGGACGTTTGCTTGCGCAGGATGTCGCTTGGGTTGGCGTAACAGGAGACGCGATTCAGCCGGGGGAATGTCTCCGCCAGTTTTGCCAGGATAGCGAGCAAGTGGTCGGTGGGCAGTGTCAGGGCATCCCCGTCGGCGAGAAAAATCCGCTGGGCATCCGGCCAATCCCGCGCCGCTTGGTCGATTTCGCTAAAAACCTGCTCAAGCGGCCGTACGCTGAAGCGCTTCTGTTTATACATGGAACAGAACGAGCACTGGTTGAAATGGCAACCGAGCGTAGCCTGGATAATCAGGTTATTGCCCTCACTGGGGGGACGATAGAGTGGCATGTCGTAGTTAAGCATCCGGGCTAGGCTCCCTCGGGTGGAAAGACCAGTCGCGTACCGCTGAAGCCGGTTCGGGAGCCGGGAGCGGCATGTTGCCGGAAACTGATGCGGCGGAGCGCTGCCTGGCTATGCAGGCAGCCACCGCGCAGTACAAAATGCTCCAGGGTAAACTGTTGCTCACCCCCCTCTGGATCGGCGCCCGGCTGAAATTCACTATAGGGTGCAAAACGATTGGCGCACCACTCCCAGACCCGACCGGACGGCTCCAGCGCCTGGGTGCGCATGGCGGCTTCCCACTGATATTCGTGTTGCAATACCGCTCCGCTCAGTTCACCGCCCAGCGTTGAAATCCAGCGGGCGTAGGCTTGTGCCTCATGATAGGTGATGCCCATTACCGGATCGGACGGTGGTAGATCGGCGGGACCATTCAAGCCGATGCCATACCAGGCACCCTGATCGTCACGACGCCAATGGTGTGGGTGTGGGGGGTGTGTCTGGAGCCAAGTCCAGCCGGCTTCATCCCAGAAGGTCTGTGAACCGTAGCCGTCCGTTTCCATGAAGGCGAGCCAGTCCGCGTTACTGACCGGATGGCGCTGGATGCGGAAATTGCTCAGGTTGACCACCTGAGTCGGGAGCTCATTGTCGCGGGCGGCGGGGTCGTCCTTGGCGCCGATCCGGTAATGTCCTTGGGAAACACCCACCAGATCGTCTGTGGGTGCTTGGGCAATCAGGCGTTGATTTGCCCGGTAGGGGGCCGCGTGCGCCAGACGTCGCTCTACCAGTGCCTGCAGCATCTGCTCATACAGGATGGCCCGATGCTGGTTGATCAGCCATATCAGGCGGTTATCGTTCAGCCACTCATGAGGCGGTAGTTTGTCCGGGTTGGCCAGGCGCATCAGGTTTTCGTCCTGGAGCGTTGTGGCCCAGCTGAGCAGATGCACTTTGGGCGGTAGCTGCTGCCACTGGCTTTCGGGTGAAGGGGCGCCAGTAGTGAAAATGTCGGCCACGCGGTCGGTCATATCCGGCTTGCCCTGAACCCGATCTCTGAGCAGATACGTCTCCAGGTAAACGGCACGCCCGTAATACCAGAGTAACGGGGCGACCTCGGGAGCCGGGCTGTGCCGGCACTCGCTGTCGCTAAGGGGCTCCAGCAGTTGGGCCATCATCTGCTGCAGGGCGCTGAGTTGGCCCAGTGGGTGAGTGGGTGACATGGCAAATGTTTCCTGCGGTTACGGCTGCAGGTGGGTATGGTAGCCGCTTTCCGATAGTTAGTCTGCCGGCACGGTACGTTCCGCCGCCCATGACCGTAACTGATCCATCTTTTCCGCCATCACCACTGATAGCGGCCGGGTCCGCTCCAGCTCTTCCAGCAGGTGCTGGGTGTCCAGCCTGTTCTCCTGCGCCTGGGACGCATAGAGGGCGGAGACGATCGCCTGTTCTATCTCCGCGCCGGTGAAACCGTCGCTGCTGTTTGCCAGTAGCTCCAGATCGAACCCGCTGGGTGCTTGGTTGCGGCGGCGTAGGTGTATTTCAAAGATTTCCCGGCGCACGTCCAGGCGGGGCAAGTCGATGAAAAAGATCTCATCCAGCCTGCCCTTGCGAATCAGTTCCGGCGGCAGGCGCTGGATATCGTTGGCGGTGGCGACAATGAAGACGCGACGGCGGTTTTCCGCCATCCAGGTGAGCAGGGTGCCGAGGATGCGCAGTGATACGCCGTCATCCGATTGGCTGGGCGAGACCCCTTTCTCGATCTCATCCATCCAGAGTACGCAGGGCGCCATACTCTCGGCGATCTCCAGGGCGTTGCGCAGGTTCTTCTCCGTTTCGCCAATGTATTTGTTGTAGAGGATGCCGAAGTCGATACGTAACAGCGGGACGCTAAAGGTACCGGCTACCGCCTTGGCGGCCAGGCTTTTGCCGGCGCCCTGTACCCCCAACAGCATAATCCCCTTGGGTGGATCCAGGCTGGGGCTGTGACCGGCAAAGGATTTATGACGCTGGCTTAGCCACTCCTTGAGCCGCGACAGACCGGCCACGTCGGCAAAACTGGCTGTATCGTATTCAAACGCAATCACACCGTCCTGGTTGATCAATTCATACTTGGTCTTCATCAAGCCGGGAAGGTCATCCTGGCTGATGGCGCCGTCATTTTCGATAGCTGAGCGGATCAGCCGTCGGGCGTCGGTAGCGGTGACGCCGGTGAGATTGGACGCGAGGCGATCCACCGCAAGCGGATCGGCCTGCACCTTGCGACGGTTGTGTGACTGCCAGCGCCGCGCCTCCTCCTTGATCAACATCTTGATACTGGCGCGGTCCGGTAGCCGGAGATTGAAGCGTGCGGTCAGGTGACGGATTTCGGGGGGGATGGGAATGTCGTGGCTGAGGAAGATCAGGGTCTTGGCGATCTGCTCATACTCCTGGGCGATCTCTTTGATCAGCCGTACATGAATCGGGTTGTCGAGAAAGGGGTGAAAGTCCAGTAGCAGATAGTATCCCGGCTGGGAAACCGACTTGATATGCTTCAATACTTCCAGCGGCTCCGAGGTGAATTTCTGCGCCCCGAAATCCGCCTCCAAACGCTTCAGCCCCTCGGTAACCGCCCATTGGTACATGGGATGGTCGAGCCTCAACCCCAGTTGCGCCAGCATCTGGGTGACGCGCACCTCCTCCAGCGACTCGATGACGATGACCGGGGTATGGGAAGTCAGAATCAGCTCAAGATCGTGCAGCTCTTTCATTATTAGTCCTTTGTTGTGCCCATCCCGGCGCACTTTATCAGTCTTTAATCCCGCATAGCAGACAAAAGGTGCGCGGGTGGGCAATTGTCATTCATCAATACCCATTTTGAGAGAATGTCATATCATATCGGGACGGTGGGATACCGGGTAGTGATGGCGCTGACGGGTCATCACATGACAACACGTCTGCAGAAGGAGTGAGTCCGTCTGTGGAGTTAGATACGAGATGGTGGATTTAATTGGACCTGTCATTGCCGCTGGCGTTTACCGTTGGCTTGTTCAGCACGCTGCACTGCATCGGCATGTGTGGCGGCATTATCGGTGCACTGAGTTACGGGTTACCGTCGACCCTGCGTCAGAATAGTATGAAATTCATGCTGTTTTTGCTGGCTTACAACAGCGGCCGGATCCTCAGTTACGCGGCCGCCGGTGCCCTGATCGGTTTGCTGGGTAGTGCCCTGCTGGAAGCCCTGGGACCGGGGCAAGGGCACCGCTGGTTACAGTGGTTTGCCGCATTGATCATGGTGTTGATAGGCCTGCATATTGCGGGCTGGTTGCCGCGATTGGCGCAGGTTGAACGAATCGGCGCACCGCTGTGGCGTTGGCTTGAACCGCTTGGCCGGCGGTTGATGCCGGTGGAATCGATTCCGCTGGCCGTCGTCTATGGGGCGATATGGGGTTGGTTACCGTGCGGTCTGGTGTACACCATGCTGATCTCCACGGCCACTAAGGTGGGGCCAGTGAATGGCGCGCTCTACATGGCGGCGTTTGGTCTGGGCACCTTGCCGTCTGTGATGGCGACAGGCCTGTTGGCCGGACGGCTTTACCGTTACGCCCAAAACCCCTATTTGAAGGTGGGAGTCGGGTCGATTATTATACTGGTCGGTCTGTTGACGCTTTGGTACCCGGCTCTGCTGGATGTGACAGCCTATCAACAGGCGCCCCTAGGTAGCGAGTGATACGGTTATGAACAGTACTGCGGATAAGATGTTTGGTCACTCTCCCGTCTTTACTCGGGCGCTGAATGCGGCCCGTATGGTGGCTGGGACGGATGCGCCGGTATTGATTGCCGGCGAACCGGGTTCAGGAAAGGCGTTGATGGCGAGGGAAATTCATGCAGCCAGTCGACACTCGAAGGGTGAGTTCAGGGTAATCGGTTGTGCCGGTATCGATGCTTGTCAGCTGGAAGCCGCGCTCATGGCTACCGCGAATGGTTCCACCCTTTACCTGGATGAAGTAGCGGACCTGTCGTCGGATGCGCAGGCCAAGTTGCTGCATTTTATCGAGTCGGTAGAAGCTCGCCATAGCGGTTTTCCGGCTGTCCGTGTGCTGGCCTCAACCGGCACCGACCTGATGTCGCGACAGCTCGCCGGACAGTTCCGGGAAGATCTCTACTATCGTTTGCACGTTGTGCCGTTGGCGGTGCCACCATTGCGTGAGCGTGTCGACGATATTGTCTTGTTGTTAAAGCAGTTTACCGCCGATCTTGCCCGGTACCATGGCCGTAAGGCGCCACGTTATTCCGTCACGGCGCGTAACCTGGTGAAACAGTACCGTTGGCCGGGCAATGTGCGTGAGCTGCGCAACTTCTGTGAACGTATGGTTATCTTGATGCCGGGCGCTATCGTACAGCCGGCCGATATGCCACCGGAGATGCGGCGTGATGTCGCCATAGCCAAGCAGTCCGGACTGTTCTCCTTGCCGGAGAACGGCATCGATCTGTTTGAGTTGGAGGGCGATATCATCCGTCAGGCGCTCAGCGTGAGCGGCGGCAATCGCAGTAAGGCGGCGCGCCTGTTGGGATTGACCCGCGATACCCTGCTCTATCGCATCCAGAAACACGCCATAGAGACCTGAAACTGGCTGGGCCGTCTTATTCGGCTGGTGATCATTGCGGTAGCGACACGAAAAACACCGGGTTTTCTGTGCCGAATTGTGCCGGTCTACAACCAGCGCTCCACGATGCGGATACCGGTGTCTTCCGGAGAGTTACGGATGGCAAAGCCGAGCCGGCGCATCAGTGAGAGCATGCGGTTATTGTCCGAGAGCACCTCACCTTCGATCATACGGATGCCCCGGGTTCTGGCGGCTTCCATCAGTGCTTCCATCAATTTTGAGCCAATACCCATTCGGCGTTTGGTATCCAGCACGGCCAGGGCGAATTCACAGGACTGGCTGTCTGGATTGACGGTATAGCGGGCGACGCCCAGTTGAGTGCGCTTGCCGTTTTCGTTGATTACCGCTATCAGGGCCATCTCCCGATCGTAATCGGGCTGGGTGAAGCGTGCCAGCATCTCGGGAGTCAGCTCTTCGATGGTCTGCATGAAGCGAAAGTATTTTGCCTCCGGCGACATGTTGCGCACGAACTCCTGTTCCGTATCGGCATCCTCCGGTCGAATCGGCCGGATGGTCAGGGCCGTGCCGTCCGGCAGGTGGAAGCGGTTGACCAGTTGGGTCGGATAGGGGTGAATGGCCATGTGAGCATAAGGAATGGGGGCAGTGGATGGGCGGGTGACGCGGATACGTACATCCGCCGCTACCACACCCTGGTCATCCGCCAGGAGAGGATTGATATCCATCTCTTTGATATGGGGAAGCTCGCAGACCATATCGGATATTCGTAACAGCACATGCTCAACCTCTTCGGGATCGACAGCTGACATCTGCCTGAAGGGTTCCAACAGCTTCGCAGCCCGGGTTCTGGCGATCAGACGCTGTGCCAGCAAGCTGTTGAGTGGCGGCAGTGCCACGGCACTGTCGCGAAGAATCTCAACCGCTGTGCCACCGGAACCGAAGGCGATCACCGGACCAAATACCGGGTCGCGTTTTACCCCTACCATTAACTCCCGGGTGTTGGGGTTGGCTGACATCGGTTCGACCGTGACGCCGAGAATCTGCGCTCCCGGATGCCGTTTCTGTACCGACTCCATCAGCGACTTGAAGGCACTGTGAACTTCCGGGGCATTATTGATATTCAGCCGTACCCCGCCCACATCCGATTTGTGGCTGATATCGGGGGAGTTGATCTTCAGTGCTACCGGAAACCCGACGGTCTCTGCCGCCACCAGTGCCTGGGTCGGCGTGGTGGCCTCGATAGTCTGGGTACAGGGGATGTGGAAGGCGCGTAAAACGGCCTTGGCTTCCAGATCTGTGAGCAGTTCCCGCCCCTCGGCCAGGGCGGCTTCCATAATCAGACGGACCCCCTCCACATCGGGATCGCGCTGATCCGAGAGTGGGCCGGGTGTCTGCAGCAACAATTTCTGATTTTGGCAGTGGCGTGAGAGATAGGCGAAGGCTTCTACCGCCCGTTCCGGCGTGATGAAGCTGGGCAGGTGGTTGGCGGAGAGCCGTTCCCGGGCCTCGCGGATGCGTGTTTCCCCCATCCAGCATGCCAGAACCGGTTTGCCCTTCCGGCCTTTCGCCGCCTCCACAACCGCCTGGGCGGCGTCCAGGGGGCTGCTCATGGGTAACGGGGTGAACAGGGTGAGGATACCGTCCACATTCGGGTCTTTCAGACATGCCTTGACCGCTTCGCCATAGGCTTCCGGCCCGGCATCACCGGTGATGTCGATGGGGTTGTTGTGAGACCAGTTACCCGGTAGCTGTTTGTCCAGAGTGGCAACTGTCTCTTCACTGAGTTGGGCAATCTCGACCCGCAGGTCTTCCGCCCTGTCTGTGGCCAGGACCCCCGGCCCCCCACCGTTAGTGATAATGGCCAGCCGGTTGCCGTTGACTTTTTTACCGGCGGAGAGGATCTCGGCGGCCGCGAACAGTTGTCCGAAGGTCATGGCCCTGACTACGCCGGCTCTCTCCAGTGCGGCGTCGAATACATCGTCGGAGCCAATCATCGCTCCGGTGTGGGTGCTGGCGGCCTGAGAGCCTTTGGCGTGCCGGCCGACCTTGAGCACTATGACCGGTTTGGCACGGGCGGCTGTGCGCAGGCCGCTCATAAAGGCGCGCGCGTCGTGTATGCCTTCGATATAGAGCAGTATAGCGGAGGTCTTGTAGTCGGAAGCCAGGTAATCCAGGACATCGCCAAAATCGATGTCGCTGGCGTTGCCGAGAGAGACCACGGTGGAGAATCCGAGTTGATGCGGCTTTGCCCAGTCCAGGATAGCGGTGCACAGAGCACCGGATTGTGAAACCAGTGCCAAGCCGCCGGCCGGAGCCGGTGTCTCCAGAAAGGTGGCATCCAATCCCACGCTGGGGCGCATCAGCCCCAAACAGTTGGGGCCGACTAGGCGTAGGTTGTAATGTTTTGCGATTTCCAGTATCGACTGTTCGATACGGGCCCCGGCCGGTCCGGTTTCCCGGAATCCGCCGGTCAACACCACGGCAGCACGAACCCCCTGTTCGCCACACTCTCGAATGATTGACGGTACGGTCTTGGCCGGGGAGGCGATAACCGCCAGGTTGACGGGAATCTCAATATCGCCGATCTGCTTAAAGCAGCGGTGCCCTTGTACCGTTTTGTGGCCGGGATTAATCGGATAGAGCTCGCCTTTAAAGCCGGCTTGTAGCAGATTCTTGAATACCCGTGTACCGATGCTGTCCGGTTTTTCACTGGCCCCGAATACGGCGATACTCTTGGGTGAGAAGAGGGTGTCGAGATGGTGTGGACCCATGGTCTTTTTTGCCTGTCGCGTGGGAAAAGCTTAGAGTAGCTATGTGAAGGGAATTTTACATTTTTTTGAGGGTTGAGTTGTGCCTATAGCCTATATTTCGCATCCCGATTGCCTGTTGCATGATGTTGGTCAAGATCACCCGGAGCAGCCGGGTCGCCTGCGCGCCATACAGGATCTGTTAATCAGTACCGGCATGGAGTTGGCACTGAATCAGTATGAAGCACCATTGGTAAAACGCGAGCAGTTGGAGCTGGCACACGACCCGGATTACATCTCCATGTTGTTTACCGATGCCCCCCATGAAGGCATTCTGGAGTTGGATGGTGATACCTTCATGATGCCTAAAACCCTGGATGCGGCAAGACGTGCGGCCGGTGCGTTGGTGATGGCGGTCGATCTGGTGATGAACAAGGAGGTGACATCCGCCTTTTGTGCCATTCGTCCGCCGGGACATCATGCGGAACGGGATCGCGCCATGGGTTTCTGTTATTTCAATAATGTAGCGGTAGGCGCCGCCTACGCGATCAGGCAGTACGGCGTGGAGCGGGTGGCGATCATCGATTTCGATGTGCATCACGGGAACGGTACCGAGCACATCTTTGCCACCGATCCCCGGGTACTGTTCTGTTCCAGTTTTCAACACCCCTTCTACCCCTTTACCGGCCACGAGACCGAGACGGACCATATCGTCAACATTACCCTACCGGCCGGCACGAACGGTGAAGAGTTCCGCAAGCAGGTGGAGGCGCATTGGATGCCGGCCCTGCATCACTTCAAGCCGCAACTGGTAATGGTCTCAGCCGGTTTCGATGCCCATATCTCCGATGACATGAGCCACCTGCGCCTGCGTGAAGCGGATTATGACTGGGTGACCACCCGTTTGAAGGAAATCGCGGATCAGTACGCCGAGGGGCGCATCGTATCGACCCTGGAGGGCGGCTATGAGCATGGCTCACTGGCCCGCAGTGTGCTGGCACATCTGGATGCCTTGCTGGGACATCGGTAATCTGTCGCGGCCACGACTTTCCGTCGCTTATAACAGAGCGAGCGACAACCAGGGCCAGTAGGTGATGGCCAGCAGTGCCGCCAGCAGAATCAGAAACCAGGGAAGGGTGGCCAGATAGAGTTGCAACACCGGCTTGTTAAAGCGGTAGCTGGCGATAAACAGGTTCATCCCTACCGGTGGCGTAAAATAACCGATCTGCATGTTGGCGAGGAAGATGATGCCGAGATGCACCGGGTCAACACCGTAACCGATAGCGATGGGCAATAGCAGCGGCACCATCAGTACCAGGGCGGAGAAGATATCCAGCATGGTACCGAGGATCAGCAGAAAGATATTGAGCAGAATAAGAAAGGCCAGTTTATTGCTCACCAGTTCCCGGATTGTATCAAACAGCTGCCGCGGAATACCGGCATCGATGAGATAGTTGGTGGAGGCCAGGGAGAGTCCGAGAATGATCAGAATGCCCCCGACCAGCACCATCGATTCCCGCATTACCTGCGGTAGCCGCTTCAGCGGTATCTCTCGCAGAATCACCACTTCCACCACCAAGACGTAGCAGGCAGTTACCGCCGCTGCTTCGGAGATGGCGAAAAAGCCGCCATAGATGCCCCCCAGCACAACGATCGGCAACGGCAGTTCCCATATCGCTGCTTTTGCCGCCGCGAGGGCCTCGTTGGCTGAAAAGGGCGTCAAAGGCAGGTCACGGCTGGAGAAGATCGACCAGGCGGCCAGCAGGCTTAGCATCAACAGGCCAGGCAGGACGCCGGCCAGAAACATGGCGTCAACGGTGATGTTGTGGGCGATCCCCAATTGCTGGGCAATGACGGCGTAGAGGATCAGTGGCAGTGCCGGGGCGAACAGCAGACCCAAGCTGCCGGAGGTGGTGACCAGGCCGAGGCTGAAATTGTCCCGGTAACCGGATTGGGTCAGGGCGGGGTAGAGCAGGGCGCCCAGGGCGACGATGGTAACGCCCGACGCGCCGGTGAAGGCGGTGAACAGGGCGCAGGCCACGAGAGAGACCAAGGCTAGTCCGCCCGGCATCCAGCCCAATAGCGCTTGGGTGAGGCGGACCAGGCGGCTGGGGGCGGCGCTCTCGCTCAACAGGTAGCCGGCGAAGGTGAACAGCGGGATCGCCAGCAGTACCGGCATCTCGGCGATGCGGTAAAACTCAATCGCTACTACCGACAGATCGATCTCCGACTGGTAGAAACCGAGCATTGCGCTGGCGGCGATAATGGTGAATAGCGGGGCGCCGAGCAGTGCCAGCAGGAGCAGTAGGCCAGCCAGGATCACGGGGACTCCCGGTGTTGGGGTAACAGGCTGTTAATCAGTAGCCGCAGGGTGATGATGGCGAAGCCGATAGGCATGATCAGTTGAAACGGCCAGATCGGCAAGAGGTCGAGAAAGCGACTCCCCTCTTCCATCTCAAACAGCACGAAGCGGGCCGAATGCCAGGCCAGCAGGGCGCAGATCAGCGTGGCAAAACTGTTGGTCAGACGCTGGATGAACGCCAGGCTTCGTTCTGGCAGGTAACGAGCGAGTAGGTCGATACGGATATGGTGGTTGTCCCGGGTGGCGGCCATGGCGCCCAACAGGGTGAGCCAGAGCACCATCAGGCGTAGCGTGGGATCGCCCCAGAAGAGGCTGTAGTCCCAGATGTTACGCAGCATGATCTGGCCGGTGGCCAACAGGATCATGCCGGTCAACAACAGGGTCAGGAGCAGATCCTCCAGACGCTGCAACTGTTTGACGAGAGAGCTCACTCCCTGTCTCCGGCAATGGGATTTCCCGCGTGCATGTGCAGCGCCAACCAGATGCAGGCCGGTTCGGCCGAGGTGTCCACCACCCGGTGTGGTGTGCCGGCGGGTATCAGCAGGCTATCGCCCGGGCCAATCTGCACCGGGGCTCCGGCGATTTCCAATACCCCCTCGCCCTGCAGCACCATGACCCACTCATCCTCTTGTTGCAGAAACAGTTGGGAACGGAAATGGGGTGGGCTGATGATCCGTATGAGTTTGGTGTGCGGGTTTTCCACCAGGGTATCGGCTTGTTCCTGTGTCAGGTGGGTGGGTTGGTCAGACAACAGGTTATGTGGATGCATCGCCTATCCTTGGGATTTTCTATAGCTATCCAGCAACTGTTGCAGCTGTTGGACGAGTGCCGGATCAAGTCGATTCTCCTGTTTGAGGTTGGCCTCCACCTTATCAATCAACTGTTGCCAACTGGCGCGCTCACCGTCCATCGGCTGGTAAAATTGAATGCCCTGCTGTTGCAGCGCTGCCCGTGCACCCAGATTGTCTTGTCGGTTTTTGGCGTTGATCTGTTGAAAGCGCGCCTCCATCACGGCTTTGAGAATTGCCTGGTCGCCGGGGGCGATCTTTTTCAGCGCTTTTTCATGAATTACCAAGGTGCCGTAGAGATAGATCAGCGGAATATCAGCCACATGTTTGATGCGGGTGTGCCACTGCAGCGCAATAGCTCCCACCGGTGAGGACCCCACCGTATCGATCAATCCGGTCTGCAGTCCGGTCAGCACATCGGTCAGGGGTAGGGGTACCGGTGAAACACCGATACTGCGGAATGCGCTCAGGCTGATCTGATCGCCCTCTGGACTCCAGATCTTGCGCTGTTGCAGCTCTTCCACTCGCGCCAGCGGCAGTTGCGACATCAGGTAAGCAAAGCCCCCCTCGCTGATTCCGTAGCTGATGAATCCAGCCTGTTCCAGTCCGTGAATCAGCATTGGATCCATCTGTTTCCGTACGTAGTCCACTTCATCGAAAGAGCGAAACAGAAATGGCAGACTGTAGAGTTGAATGTCCGGATAAATCGCGGCCAAACCGCCGGCGGTAATGGCCCCGCCATGCAGCTGTCCGATGTGTATCTTTCTCAGCACGCTGTTGTCGTTGCCCATTACGCCGCCGGGATAGAAACGCAGCTTAACCCTGCCCTCGGTCCGTTGCTCCACCTCCTCGGCACCGGATCGCAGCATCTTCATCCAACTGGTACCGTCTGGCGCCAAAGTGGCGATCTTCAGGGTAGTGGCATATATCGGGGTGGCTAAGATAAGCAGCAACAGCAGGGTTAGCAGGCGTTTGGGCATGGTGCATCCAGGCATTGGTTTTGATTGGCTTTAAGCTTAATACTTTTTCCGCAGTAGATCAGTGTTAAGTCGGACAGGCTCTTAGAAGTACTCATCTTTCAACAGGTGCTCAGCCTGCTGTTTCGCCAGGATGTTACTCAGGGTCAGATCCGGCTCTTGTGCCGGGGCGGCGAGCACTTCATGCAGCAGCCGATCATGCAGTGGCTGGTCAAACATCAGCCGTGCGTAGTGCTGTGCGTACTCAACCTTGGCAATCAGGTCACGGCCCTTGGAGTAGGTGATGGCCAGTTCAAAATGCGTTCTGCCGGTCTCCGGTTTTCCACCAAGCGCTGGGGGGAGTTGGGAGCGCATGACCCCCAGATAGAGTTGCGCCCGGCCATGATCGTATCCGGGATCTTGGGCGATGATCCGTTCCAGCAACCGTTCCACCTTAGGCAGATCGGCCAAGGCATTCCAGTCGTCGTGGCGAGCAGCAATCCAGCCGGCCCAACTGGTGGCATAGGCGTAGAGCAGCGGCAGATCATCAGGGTCGACTTGGTCAAGGGTCGTCGCGAACCGGTCAAACGGGGCGGACGCCTCTTCACAGATGATGGCATAGCGTGCACAAAAGGCGGTCTGGGCATATTCGCGCGATCGCTGGGTCAGTCGCTTCACCCGTTTCGGTTCCGTGATCAACCCGGTGGCAAAGGCCCCGTATAGACGGGAGCCGGCAACCAGCAGGGCGCGGTCATCGGGATTTTGCCTGATCAGGCCATCGAGTAATAGCAGGTAGGCGGGCGCGCCGGCCCGGACGGTGTCGGGATCATCCTG
The DNA here is from genome assembly GCF_050289425.1 of Sedimenticola sp. Lineage (NCBI taxonomy): Bacteria > Pseudomonadati > Pseudomonadota > Gammaproteobacteria > Chromatiales > Sedimenticolaceae > Sedimenticola > Sedimenticola sp. The sequence continues at coordinate 66,385 of NZ_JBNKFS010000021.1, forward strand.
ATTCAGCATGGCGCTGGCGAGATTGCCGGCCAGCCTTTCGGTGGCCATGGAGACGCAGCCGGCAAGCAATGCCAGGACACAGGCCAGTATCAGAGCCCCACCCGATGAACGGGTGGAAGATGTCTTGGGCTTCTTCCGGAAAGCAGGATCAGCGGTGTTTCTTATTGACCTGTTCAATATGGTGGACCCAGTTGCGGAAGGCGGTACCGAGGTTGAACCCTCCATGTCGCCGGCCTCTGAAGGTTCCGAAACAGCGGTCAGTGTGACTCTCTCCCGGAGTTTCAAGACGGGTCGAGCCGATGTTCAACAGCAACATGATGAGGAAAACATCCAGCACCAAAGAGAGTATGACCAGCGGTCCGTGCAGTAGAATGCTCTGTTTTGCCCAGATGAAGATGGCCGACTGAAAATCGATAGCGAACCAGATGGTTGAAAACAGCAGCGCCACCGCCAGCAGCGATGAAAGGTCGGCGAGCCGTTCATGGCTGCGCGCAAACCCTTTTATTTGCGAACAAATCGTCATACCCATCCCCCGAATAATTATTATGTGTTACCGAAAGTAAGGAAAAACCCGGAAAAGTGCAAGCAGTAGGGAGGGGTATGCGAGGGAGATCACCTTAAGGTGCCGGCTGATCACTTTGTTTGGGTGTCGTGACTGTTCCGCCGGCATTGCCCCCCTCCGGGGCAGGAGAGGGGAATGGCTCCTTAAATATGAGCCATTGAAGAGAAGGGCCCCGCTATTTGGACCCACCCATGCATTGAGGGGATTTTGGGAAGGTGCCGCCCCGTGACGCCCATTCTGCCGGCGTCATGGTGTGTAACGCCAGGGCGTGCAGGCTATCGGCAAACAGGGATTTGACCAAGCTGTTGATCTGGCGATGTCGCGCGACTAACGGCACATCCTCGAATTGATCGCTGACGACGACGATCTTAAAATGGGATTGGGAGCCCTTGGGGACATTGTGCATATAGCTCTCGTCGATCACCTCGAGATAATCCGGATGTAGGCTACCCTCAATCAGTGCGGTCAGTCTCTCTTTCATGCTCATTTTACCTAGCTGGGAATGGTTTCTTGCGGCAATACTGCTCTGCGCATTTTGTGCACAGTAAGTCGCTCGTACCCAATAATAAGCCTTTTCGAGCACGAAATATTCAATGTGAACAGTGGGGCTTTGCCCCGCCGGACTATTCGCCCAGGAACGCTTCCGTCAGCGCGTACTGCTTATCCGCCTCATTTTCCAGCTCACCCGAATCACTTTCGATCATCAGGCAGTTCTTCGCCATGCGGGATTGAATGGCGGCTTTCCAGGCGGCGTTAAAGGTCTCTGTTACCAGTGCATCGGGTGTCAAAACGGCGGCACAGGCAGCCGCAATAAAATGCTCGGCCTGCAGTCCCCAATCCGCATCCCGTCCACAGGCGGTATAGGTTTTCGTGGCGATGGACTTCGCCACTTTATAGGCATCCTTCAACTCCTGTTCAGTGCTTTCCGGGGTTACCGCCACTTGCAAGGCACTCTTCAATCTGGGGTTGTCCACCAGACTGCTGATGTTGAGGGTGTAGCGTGCGCCAAGGACGCGTTGTTGTTCCCGGGTCAGGCTGTTCAGGGCATCCTTAAGCGCCTGGTCATTGCTGATGTTCATCATGAATCTCCCTTAATAGACGGTGTGGTTATCGTTGTCGGCAGCATGCTGCGACGCGTCAAGAGCTGTTCAGTAATCGAATCACTTCAGGATGACTGTTTTGTTTGGCCCAGGTGCGGGCCGTGTTTCCATTAAAGTCGGTTATTTCCTTGTCGGCTTCGGCGCTGATTAGCGCTGAGACGCTCTCCAGATGTCCCCGTTTGGCGGCCCAGATCAGGGCTGTCCAGCCTTTGGTGGATTCCTGTAGATTGGGATTAGCTCCCCGCGCGAGTAGCGACTTGACCAATTCGACGTGGTTATTCGAGGCGGCCAGCATCAGTGCGGTATAACCCCCTTTATCCACCAGATCCAGTCTGGCTCCGGCATCCATCAACTCTGCCGCCACCTGAGTATGGCCGTTGAGCGCCGCCTTCATCAGTGGAGTCCAGTGGCAGCTGTCCCGGCTATCTACCGGGTCTTGGTTAGCCAGCAACTGCTCTATCTTGAGTATATCGCCTTGCTCAGCAGCTGTAATCAGCGCGGGAGGGCCTGTCTCGGTCGAGTTCTGCGAGGGAGAGCAGGCGGCCAGGCAGAGCAGTGAGGGCAGCAGCAAAACCATTTGGGTAAAACGGGTGTGCATAGGAATCACCAAACATTAGGGTATTCTTATGCTGGAATGTCTGTCAATCCACCGCAATGATTATTCGCAATGTTGGCGTGGTATTCGAGAGAGGGTGTCAGCTGTCCGAGCCCTTGTCTGGGCGGTAGAAGTGGCTGGGGAAGGGGGTGATATTAGCGTTGCCATCCAGGTCCATGATTTTGCACTGGCCGCGCTTTTCCACCTCGTCGACACGGATGATGGCATGCATCGGGACCAGGGTGCGGCTGACACCGCTAAACTCATTTTTCAGTTTCTCTTCGGAAGGATCGATCACCAGACCGCTGGCTTCGCCAAAAACCAGATGGCTGATCTCGATAAAACCGAAGACGTCGGCCTGTTTAACCGACTCCGCGTAAAGCTGATAGACTTTTCCCTGGTTGACGAAAGAGATTCTGAATATGCGCATGCGTAATGAAGTGATCAGGTTTTTTCCGTTTGCCGCCGGCAATCTTTGCAGAGCCCGTAGAGGGTCATATTGTGCTCGGCCATTTTGAATCCGGCTTGCTCGGCGACTTGACGCTGCCTGGATTCGATTACTTCGTCGTTAAATTCCTTAACCAGGCCGCAACGGACGCAGATGATGTGATCATGATGGTCGCCTTCCGCGATCTCGAAGACGGCCCTTCCTCCTTCAAACTGATGGCGTTTTACCAGGCCAGCTTGTTCACACTGGGTGAGGACGCGATAAATGGTGGCAACACCAATGTCTTCGTCATGGGTCAGCAGTATCTTATAGATATCCTCGGCGCTGGCGTGTTGTCCCTCGCCCTGACTCAGTATTTCAAGGATTTTGAGTCGTGGAAGGGTGACCTTGAGTCCAGCCTCTTTCAATTTGGTTGTGTATTCGGTCACTGGCCCTGTTCCTGATTAGGTATTGCTTGGTTTCGAGTATACCACCCTGCCTCCGTATAAGGCATCAATCACACTCCGCCTGCACAGGGTACATGGCAGCATCTCATCAGTGGTATGATTCCCTTGAATAGCTAGGTAATACAATTGGATTGAATGATGAAAAATAGGCAGGACAGACAATTTTCACAGCCGAAGGCCGCCCGACAGGGTGCGGCACAGGGAGGTGCCTGCCGCATGAAAAACTGGCAGGACAGCCAGTTTTCACAGCCGAAGGCCGCCCGACAGGGTGCGACACAGGGAGGTGTATGCCGCATGAAAAACTGGCAGGACAGCCAGTTTTCACAGCCGAAGGCCGCCCGACAGGGTGCGGCACAGGGAGGTGCCGCATGAAAGAGAGTGAAAAGTTCAAGCTGGGCCAAAGCTTGCCGTTGAAGCAGGTGTTGGACGGCTTGCCGTACAACAGCGATGGATTGATCCCGGCAATCGCTCAACAGCACGATACCGGTGAAGTGTTGATGATGGCCTGGATGAATCGCGTGTCGCTGGATGAGACGTTGGAGAAGGGGCGGGTCTGCTACTGGTCCCGTTCACGTCAAAAGCTCTGGCGTAAAGGCGAATCATCCGGGCAGGTACAGATATTGAAGGATATGCGGTTTGATTGTGACGGCGATACGATCCTGCTGTTGGTGGATCAGACCGGGCCGGCTTGCCATACCGGCCGTAGAACCTGTTTCTATAACGCAGTACGTGGTGACCGGGTCGAGGTGGTGAGCGAACCACTGATCGACCCCGAGACGCTTTACGGACACTAATTGACGGAATTTCAGGCTATGTTAGAAGTGACCCCAGTCAAGGCATTTAAAGATAACTTTATCTGGATGTTGCACAATCCAGGCAGCGAAACGGCGGTGGCCGTTGATCCTGGCGAGAGTGAGCCGGTTTTGTCTTGGTTGGAACAACAGGGATTGCGCTTGAGCGCCATCCTGATTACCCATAAGCACATTGATCACACCGGCGGGGTAATGGATCTGCAATTCGCTTATCCCAAGGTGGCGGTCCTGGGGCCGGCCAAAGAGCCGATCCGGGGTATCAAGGTAAGGCTTAATGAGGGTGACCAGCCTGACATTCCCGGACTGGATGCCCACTTCACTGTGCTGGAAGTGCCGGGGCATACGGAAGGGCATATCGCCTATTATGGCGAGGGCTTGCTATTCTGTGGCGACACGCTGTTTTCGGCGGGATGCGGTGGGATATTCGGCGGTACCCATGAGCAGATGCACGACTCGCTGCAACGGATAGCGGCGTTGCCGGCTGACACACTGGTCTATTGTGCCCATGAATACACGCTGGCGAACCTGGGGTTTGCCAAGTGGGTGGAACCGGATAGTCCGGCCATCCAACAGCGCGAGCAGGAGGCGCAAGCGCAGTTGCAGCAAGGCGACAATACGGTGCCGTCCCGCCTGCAGACGGAGTTGGACACGAATCCGTTCCTGCGTGTGGCGCAACCGGCTGTGCTGGCGGCGGCCGAGCGTTATGTCGGTCATTCCCTAGCCCAGGGTGCGGAGGTGTTTTCCGCCATTCGTCGCTGGAAAGATCGAGAGTATGATTAGCCGCATTTTGGCATCAATAAGAAGCGTCGTTCTAGCTTGCCTTTACATTAACTACTGAATTGAGAAATCCATGGCCGAACAAATCCTGATAAAAAATGCTTCCATGGTGAATGACGGGCGGATCCTGGAAGGAGATTTGCTGATCCGCAACGGGCGTATCGAGCAGATTTCCCCAGAGATCGCTGTGCCTGATCAGGCTCGGGTGCTGGATGCGGAGGGCCGGACATTGATCCCGGGCATGATCGATGATCAGGTCCATTTTCGTGAGCCGGGGGCCACACACAAAGGCGATATGCGTAGTGAATCCCGGGCAGCGGTGGCCGGTGGCATCACCAGCTTCATGGATATGCCCAATACCAACCCGCAAACCACCACGCGTGCCGCGTTGGAAGAGAAATATGTTTTGGCGGCCGAACGATCACTGGCCAACTATGCCTTCTACCTCGGTGCCACGAATGATAATTTGGATGAGATTGTGCGGGTTGACCCGAAGCAGGCCTGCGGTATCAAGGTCTTTATGGGGGCTTCAACCGGTAACATGCTGGTCGACAGTGAAAAAGCGTTGGCGGCGATCTTTAAGGATGCGCCGATATTGGTGGCCACACACTGTGAGGATACGCCGACCATCATGCACCTGGAGCAGACCTACCGGGAGAAGTACGGAGAGGATGTGCCGATCGAGTGCCACCCTGAAATCCGTAGCGCCGAGGCGTGTTATCTCTCGTCGTCCATGGCGGTGGAGCTGGCGAAAAAGCATGACACCCGTTTACATGTCCTGCACTTGACCACCGCCCGTGAGCTGGAGCTGTTCGAGGCCGGATCAGCGGATAAGCGGATTACGGCGGAAGCCTGCGTGCACCACCTCTATTTTGATGATCGGGATTATGCGCGTAAGGGCAGCTTCATCAAGTGTAATCCGGCGGTGAAGAGCAAGTCCGATCGCGATGCCTTGCGTAAAGCGCTGGTGGATGGGCGGATCGATGTGGTTGCCACGGACCATGCTCCTCACACCTTGGATGAAAAACTCAACAGTTATTTCAACGCGCCGGCCGGATTGCCGTTGGTGCAGTGGGCGCTGCCGATGTTGCTTGAACTCTACCATGACCGATTGATCAGTTTGGAGCAGGTGGTTGAGAAAACCAGCCACGCGCCGGCGCGTCTATTCAATGTGGCTCAGCGTGGCTATCTGCGTGAAGGGTACTGGGCGGATCTGGCGCTGGTGGACTTGAACAATCCGACTCGTGTCGAGCGTCGGGATGTCCTGTATAAGTGTGGCTGGTCGCCTATGGAAGGTGAGCGGTTGCGCTCGCGCATTGTGGCCACCTTTGTGAACGGTCAGATGGCGTATCGCAATGGTCGGGTCAATGACGCGATATTGGGGCAACGCTTGGAGTTTGATCGCTAAGGCGGTGGGTATTGGCCGTTTCCACTGACCTTTTTGCCACTCAGCTGCGCCCGATAGCCCCTTTGTCGACCCCTTCGTAGGCTTCGACGCGGAAACTGTCGGTAGGGTGTTCTTGCTTCAATACGTCAGCAATATGTTGGGCCAGGTTCTCCACCGTCGAATCGGTATCAATCAGGTAGCAGCGTTGACGGGGAAGTTCCAGGGTAAAGAGACCCTGGTTCGCGGTATACCCAAAGCGGTAGCAAGCCTGGTCATCCGAAGAGGCGGGTGTCAGCAGATCGCTGCTGGTGCCAATATAGATATCGTGCCAGCGGCGTGCCCAATTTTCCTCCAGTTGCTGATCCCGTTTGCCATTGCGAAAGATGGTGATGCGTGAACGGTGTCCGTGGGCAATACGCTGGCAGTTCCCGGCATGATGTTTCAATCCGTGGCTGTAGCGATACCAGGCACCCTCAATGGGTTCGGCGTAGAGTCGCAGGCGCAAGCCCTGAACATTGTCCGGCAAACGTGGTTTGAGTTTGTCGATGATCACCTCAATCAGGCTGGCTTCGTTGATGGATTCCGCCGGGATTAAAGTGACCGCGTTAGTGGGACCGCTGTGGGTCAGGGTTTCACCCGACGTTAGCCTGAATCGAATGTCACAGCGGTGTTCCTGCTGCTGAATCTGACAATCGGCGTATCGGGCAGGGACCAGTAAACGGTGATCAAACTCCTGGTCGATGCACTGTTTGACCTGCTTTTTTACCTCGCCAAAGTCCAGCACCATGCCTTGGTGGTCCAGCGATCCGTCCAGTTCAATATCCACCAGCCAACTCTCTCCCAACAGGCCCGCTGTGGGATCAAGATAAGAAAAGTCTATTACTGTCAGTCGGTTAACGAACAGGGTGGTCATGATGTATTGGGTATTCAGCCGTGTAAGGCTGAGCATCTTTACAGGCTTTGCCTGTCCAGGCAAGCCCGGAACGGGCTATGCCTGTGTCAACGGCTGAGTATGTTGTCCTAGGAGTAACAGAAAATAGTGATTATGCTGCCTGCTCCTCCTTCTCTTCTGCCGTCAGATTCTCTGTGTCGGCGGATGAGGGGGGTGTCGGATCGATGGCGGGATGATCGGTGGAAATCTTGAACTGTTGCACCACTTGTTGCAGTTCCGCTGCCAGGTGGCCGAGGTGTGTGGTTGTGGTCATAGATTGCTGAGACAGTTTGGCGGCGCTCTTGCTCTCCTCGCTGATGGAAATGATAGAGCGGTTGATCTCGTCGGATACGCTGCTTTGCTGCTCCGAGGCGAGGGCGATCTGTCGGTTCATGGCGTTGATGGTCTCAATGGCGGCGTTGATCGCTTCCAGGGAGGTGCGGGCGCTGTTGGCTTGCTGGACATTCTCTTCGGCCGTGCTGCAGCCTTTTTCCATCGCTTTGACCGCCTGGTGGGTGTTGTTTTGCAGGTTATGGATCATCTCCTCAATTTCACCGGCCGACTCCTGGGTGCGGGTAGCCAGATTACGTACTTCGTCTGCGACCACGGCAAATCCGCGTCCCTGTTCACCGGCGCGTGCCGCCTCGATAGCTGCATTCAGCGCCAGCAGGTTGGTCTGTTCGGCGATACCCTTGATTACATCCAACACGCTGCCGATGCCTTCGCTGTTTTTTTCTACCTGACCGATGATCTGTGCCGCCTGGGTGATTTCGCTATGCAGCGCCTGAATGGAGTGAGCGGTTTCATCGACAGTCTGATGGCCGGCTGCGGCTTCTTGGGTGGCGGAGCGGGTCGCCTCCGAGGCGCTGGCCGCGTTGCTGGCGACTTCGCTGATGGTGGCTGACATTTGATGAATAGCCGTTGCCACCTGTTGGGTCTCTTGTTCTTGTGCCAGTACCATGCGGGAGATATGGCGGGTGCTCTCCTCTGTCTCGGCCACGGCGTTGATGACTTGACCGGTTGCGTTTGCCGTATGCTGTACCAATCCCTGAATCTTGATGATAAAGGTATTGAAGGCTTGGGCCAGGTGGCCGATCTCATCCTGGCTGCGGCTCTCCAGGCGACGGGTCAAGTCTCCCTCCCCGTGGGCAATATCATCCAGGGCGTTGACCACTTCTCCAAGTGGCTTGCAGATGGCCCGGCTAATCAACCAGCCCATAAACAGTCCGATGATCAACCCGATACCCATCAGAACTGAAACGGTCAAGGTTGTCCGGTCGGATTCATCAATCAACGTCGTGTTGGTCTGGGAAATGGCCTCTGATTGGAGAGACTCCAGTGCGTTCAACTTGGTGTCGATCTCATGGAACAGCGGTGTCAGTTCGCTACGTACCAACCACGCATCGGTACGCCACTGGTCGCCGCCGTGGATCAGCATCATTTTGTCGATATTGGTTTTATAGGTATCCAGTTGGCTCTTGAATTGTTGCAGGGAATCGGCTTGATCCAGGGTCAGTTCATCTTCGTGCTCCGACAGCTGGGTGAGTAACTGTTCGGTGCGTTCTACATAGAGTTTGAGGTCATTGGTCACTGCTTCCGAGCGAAATGCCAGATAGCCACGAATGCTGTTCATGACGTTGCTCCAGGCATAACGTAAATCAGAGAATAAGGTCAACAGTACGCGACGCTCTTCGTTGGCCTCCTCTTCCTGTTCGGAAGCGATCATCTGAGAAGTGAGCTGGACCATGACTCGACTCATCGGGTTCAGGTCGGCATTGGCGTAGGCGATACCCGGAAAGTTCTTTTCATAGCTGGTAGCGGTATCCAGCAGGCGATCTCCAAGGTCGCGAAACTGCTGCAGGTCCTGGGCGATACCGCCCACTAGAGCGGCCGATTGGTTGTCTGAGGTAACTGCCTTGAGACCTTTGAGTCTTTCAACCAACTCCCCCGAATCTGTTAATCCTCTGAGGAATGCCTCACGATGGCTCTCCTCCTTGGTGGAAAGAAAAAAGCCCAGTGCGCTGGCGGTCTTATGGATCGTGGCAGACAGCTCTTTGGATAGCAGAGCGGTAGGTTGGCGTATCTGCACCATCTCGACAACCGATTGTTGTACGTTCGACAGACTGCTAAGGGTCTGTATCGATATGGCGGCTATAATGGCCAGCAGCACCGCAAAGCCGGCCCACACCTTATGGCGGATTTTCATTGAACTGAACACGAGACTACCTCCAGTCAGGAATCTCATGGATCCCTGTTATGTGGTCCAACTTTATTGTCGGATCTCTTTAGTATTTGGAGGGTTAACGGCGCCGACGAAGGAATCTTTAAGATCCCATAAAATGTATGGTTATGGACAGGGCGGTAGGAGATTGGATGGGACCGTCCGCATGAAGAAGTGACGACTCTATATGGATATTGATGTATTTGCTTGATAGAAGCATTAACGGGAGCTGAGGCTCCCGTTAAAGTTGATAAAACCGCCTTGCGCGAAATCTATCTCAGGATAGGAGGAGTTGTAGCATAAGGATCTGCTACTTGTGCCTTTGCGGTCTGTGTACTGGTAGCTAAAAGCAGTGCGGCAGCAGGAGCAACGGCGG
>NZ_JBNKFS010000022.1:0-74491 GCF_050289425.1 Sedimenticola sp.
CAGATGCGCCTTCACCACGCCAGTCTTATCGTTTCAGACACGCAGCGGGCACTGGCATTTTATCGGGATGTGTTGGGTCTGACCGTTGATCAGACGCGCCCGGATCTGGGTTATCCGGGTGCCTGGATTCAGGTGGGGGCCCATCAAATCCACCTCTTGGAGTTGCCAAACCCTGACCCGCTGACCGGTCGGCCGACCCACGGAGGGCGTGACCGTCATCTGGCTTTACAGGTTGAGTCATTGGAGGGTTTGGTGGGGGCGCTGGATGACGCCGGGATCCACTATACCCTCAGTCGTTCAGGCAGGCGGGCTCTGTTCTGCCGCGATCCGGATCAGAATGCCCTGGAGTTTATCGAGCAGCCATTGGTGTAGCCGACTGGCACTGTTTATCTTCGCAATCACTTTTTATTGTGTGGTTATAAATCACCAAACATTGCCGATATACCTGGGGCTGTTATCACGATGTGGATGTCCGGTGCCGGCCATCTGCACGGTGTAACAGGCCCTACTAAAATTTGTTTGTTGCCGGGTTTCTGGCGTTGGCCCATGGTCCGCTTGTAAGCGTTGCTTGAGCGACATTCAATACTTGAGGTATTGGCATGAAAAAGACGGATCAAACCCTGCTGGATCAAATGCGTATTACCGATCTGGAGATCGATTACCGTAAAAAGCTGTTTATGATTACGGATCAAGATGTACAGGCGTTGAAACGGGCCAAGCCGCTTGTCGAAGCGCACCTCGATACCCTGGTGGCCAGTTTTTATGAGATGCAGACCAATATTCCGGAGATTGCCCTGCTTATTGGCGATGCCGATACCCTGGCGCGTCTGCAAAATGCCCAAAGCCGCTATATCATCGATCTCTTCAGTGGGCTGTATGACCTCGAGTACGTCAATAACCGTCTCAGAATCGGCTTGGTACACAAGCGTATTGGCGTGGAGCCCACGCTATATCTGTCGGCGATCTACACCCTGAAAGGCCTGCTAAACGACCTGGTTCGCCAGGAGACTCCTAAAGGGGAGGAGTATCGTTCGGTCATCGATGCGCTGGAAAAATTGATCTTGTTTGATGTGACGCTGGTATTCGATACCTATATTCGCAGCCTGCTGTCCGAAATTGAAATAGCCAAAGAGAAGGCGGAACACTATGCGCTTGAATTGGAGGAGAAGGTTAAACAGCGTACGCAGCAACTCGAGGAGATGTCGCGTACCGATGCATTGACCGGTTTGCTGAATGTCCGGCACTTGAACGATACCCTCACCCGATGCCTGCGGGCGGCGCAGAGACGCTCGGAACCGGTTTCCATCGTGTACATTGATATTAACGATTTCAAGCTGATCAACGATACGGAAGGCCATCAACGGGGTGATGAAGTGCTGCGCTTACTCGGTGCCGCTGTCAAGCGAGTCGCGCGGAAAGAGGATGTCTGCTTTCGTTATGGCGGGGATGAACTCTGTATCGTCCTGCCCAATTGCCAGGAGCATGACGCACAGGAGATCTACATCACCCGGCTTAAGGCGGAGCTCGGACAGCAACTGGACAATTTGTCACTGAGTACCGGGGTGGTACAAACCGGTCCAGACGATTATGTCGAAGCTGAAGCGTTGATTCGTGAAGCCGATAAAAGAATGTATGAAGTGAAAAAACAGGGCAAGTTACAGGCGACGATGCAACCGTTAGACGACTAGCGAAGACGGGGTTGACCAGGTACGTTACGGTTCGGCCGAATCCAGCAGTTGAAACAAGGGGCCGGCAGAGTCGTAGGCCTGTTTTTCCAACATCCGGTAATGTTTGATCAGCGCCTTGGCGAAGGTTGTCAGGGATGCGCCACCGCCGCCTTTCCCGCCAACGGTCGTCTCCACCAGCGGTTGCCCGAGCGCCTCTTGAACAGTTTCTATCAGTTGCCAGGCGCGTCGAAAGGTCATACCGCACGCTTTCCCTGCCGCAGAGATACTGCCGTTTGCCTCGATCGATTCAAGCAGGGCTATCTTGCCCGGTCCGACAACCGTTTCGTTAAAACGAATCTGCAGTCGTAATTTTGTTTTCATCCGTTTACCCGAGTGTGATCCCTGACGATGAATCCAGGAATCGATGCGCTGAATAATCATCCCTATCCTAAAGCAGCCGTATCCCTGCCACAACAGTATCAGGTCATTTTGGGCTTCAATGTTTTCTTACGGTGTCTGCAGCGGTACTCACGGGCAAACCAGATCAAGGCCAGTAGCTGCAGCGTCAAGATGAATCCGAATGCCGACTGATAGGCCTCTTTCAGATAGTGGCCGGGTGAGACCTGGGGCCAGAGGTTGATTACGGCACCGATACTCGATTGGAGGATAAAGATCGCGACGAATACCAGCAGATTCATGGCGGTATTGACACGCCCGGCGAGGTGTCGGGGGTAGTGCTGCGACAGGACGGCGTATTGCACAATGCCGGTCGTGCCGAAAAAGCCGAATCCGATCCAGACCGGAGTCAACCAGTTTTGTTCGGGCACCAGGATGATCAATAGCTGCAGGCACTGAAACACCAGCATGCCACCAGCCGATAGTAAGATAGGCTCGACTCCCAGGCGTGAAAGCCGTTCAGCCAGTGTCCCCATCACCAGGAAACCGGCCACCATGGCGCAGGCTACCAGAAGCAGGGTATGTGCCATGGCCGTACGCTCCAGACCGCCCAAATCCTGCAGCCAGGGGCCGGCCCAGAGACTCTGTATCGAGATGAAAGAGGATTGGGACAGCATGGTGAGTGGGGAGATCATCCAGAAGAATCGATCAGAGAAGATCGCGCGCAGGCCTTGCAACTGGGCTCGCAGGGTCTCTTTGTGCTGCGTCTCGGTATGTTCCGGTACCAGAAGGAACAGGGTGGCGGACGCGACGACCATCAGGCCCGACAACAGCAGGAAGACGCCACGCCAGTCGGTGATGGTGAGCGCGGCCTGAACCGGCGCGGTGGCCGTAATGGCGCCGACACCGCCCGACGCGAGGATCACGCCGTTCAGCAACGGCAGTTTTTCCGGTTTGAACCAGAGGGTAAAGGTCTTGAAGGCGGCCATCAGGCAAGCCGATACGCCCAGGCCAATCAAGCCCCGGCCAATGATCAGGTCCCAGGCGCTGTTACCTATTGCGAACCAGAGGGCACCGACCGCCGCCACCAATAGCAGCAGGGACTCTATCTTGCGTGGACTGTAGCGATCCAACAGAATGCCCAGTGGGAGTTGTGCAACGGCGAAGGTAAAAAAATAGGATGCCGTCAGCAGGCCCAGGGTATCCGCCTCCAGGGAAAGGTCGGCCACTAGATCCGGGGCCAGCACGGCATTCACCACACGGGCAAGATAAGAGAGGTAATAGCCCAGTGCAAAGGGAAACAGAATGCACAGGAACAGGTGGCGACGGGTGAGACTGGGATCCAAGAGCGGGTGGCCTGTTATCGATAAGAGAGGGATCAGACTATGCCATTGTGTATTGAATCAAGACAAGCCGATGCAGAATGGGGAAATCGGCAGCGGTCGCTTCGGTGAGTCAACGGACCTTGCCACACTGTAATGGAGTAACCTGTATCCCGGGTAAACGGGGCTTTGGTAGGAAGGGCGCGTATGTTGGATTTCAATGAGATGGTCATTTTTGTCAAGGTAGTGGAGTCGGGCAACTTTACCGCCGCGGCGGCCAACCTGGGGATGCCGAAATCGACCGTCAGCCGTAAGATCAGCCAATTGGAGACGCGGTTGGGAACCCGCCTGCTGCAGCGGACCACCCGGCGTGTCAGGACGACCGAGCTGGGAGCTCTGTACTATGAACGTTGCGCCCGTCTGGTGTCTGAGGCGGAGGAGGCTGAACGGGCGATCAGTCAATGCCAGGAGCAGCCGCGGGGGCTGTTGCGGGTTACCATGCCGGTGGATATCGGTATCTCCATTATGCCGGCGATTCTCCGCGAATTCCTGCATCAGTATCCGGAGATCACGTTGCAGGTGGACGTCTCCGACCGCTACGTGGATCTGGTGGGTGAAGGATTCGATATGGCGATCCGCGCCGGTGTTTTGCAAGACTCTACGTTGGTTGCCCATCGACTCTATACCAGCCGTATGTTGATCTGTGCCACCCCGGACTATTTTATCCGCCACGGCAAACCGCTTGTTCCAGCGGATCTACGCCAACATGACTGCATTGTTTTCAACCCAAGCCGAGGTAGCGAATCGCTGAAGTTCAAAGGACCCAAGGGTGAGGAGACGGTGGAGGTCGGCGGTCGACTCAGTATCAACAATTTGAGCGCTATCCGCGGTGCCTGTCTCACCGGAGAGGCAATCGGCATGTTGCCGGAGGTCCAGTGCCAGGATCTGATCGCCACGGGGAAGCTCGTCTCGGTGTTGGATGATTGGTTAGTAAATGCAGGGGGAATCTACGCGGTCTACCCCTCACCGCGTCACCTGACACCCAAGGTCAGGTCGTTCATCGCGTTTCTGGATCAGCAATTTGCCCGTCTCCCTCACTGACCGAGCCATCCATCTCTCTTAACGAGGGTATTGGGTACAGCTCTCTTTGCTGATTGTCCCATATGTGGAACATAGTTTTTAAAAAATACGGTCTAATAACAATACGGGGACAATGCTAGGCTCTCTTTCAAGTTACCCATCACCTGAGAGAGGACGTGACATGTCCAATAAACGCTTACTCCATATCGATAGCAGCGCCCGGCTGACCGGATCCGATTCACGCCGACTCAGCAGTCAGTTTGTCCGGCAGTGGATCGATAATCATCCTGAGTACCAGGTTATTGAACGTGACCTGGTCAGTAAGCCGCTACCCCATCTCGACGAAACCATGCTGGCGGCCATGATGAGCCCGACGGAGCAGCATACGCCAGAGATGGCGCGCATTGCGGAGCGCATCAATATGCTGATTGATGAGTTTCTGTCGGCCGATGCGGTGGTGCTGGGGGTACCCATGTACAACCTGGGTATTCCGTCTACCCTGAAGGCCTACATCGATCACATCGTGATGGCCGGGCGCACCTTTACCTATACCGAGAAAGGGGCCGTGGGACTGGTGACCGACAAACCGGTCTTCATTATTACCGCCCGCGGCGGGGTTCATAGCGGTATGGTTACCGACCAGCAAGTCCCCTACCTGAAGACACTGTTTAATTTTCTCGGTATACAGCAGGTCAACTTCATCCATTCGGAAGGGCTCAATATGGGTGACGAGCTGCGTAGCAAGGGAATCGCCGAGGCGCAGGCTGAAATTGGGCGTTATGCGGCCTGAACCACAGGGGGGCGGTGATGAAGTTGGCTAACACGCATCAAACCTATGGTTGGGTCAGTATCGCCCTGCACTGGGGGATGGCACTGATAATTCTGGGTCTATTTCCGCTCGGCCTTTATATGACCGAGCTGGATTACTACCACCCCTGGTATCAGTTGGCACCGCATATTCATCGCAGTATCGGCATCCTGCTGTTGCTCCTGCTGTTGTTCAGATTGTGCTGGCGGGTGATCAGCCCGCCGCCGCAACCGGTGGGCGGCGATTCCCGTTGGTTGCAGCGTATAGCCGAGCTGGCCCATTGGGGGCTCTATCTGCTGCTGTTGGCTATTGCCCTCAGTGGCTACCTCATCTCGACCGCCGACGGGCGGGGAGTAGATGTGTTTGACTGGTTTACCGTGCCGGCACTGATTCCGGGGTTTCCCAATATGGAGGATGTGGCCGGTGCGATTCACCTCACCCTGGCGATCATCATGATGGGGCTGGTGGGTTTGCACGCCATGGCAGCACTCAAGCATCACTTTGTTGACCGGGACCGGACCCTGTTACGGATGTTCGGCAGAAGCCATCAGCAACAACCAGGCACCCATACACTTGTTAATTATTATTCCAAGGAGAATATATGAAAAAGCCGCTACTCATTTCCCTGTTGATAACGATAGGGGTCGTACTCTCTGCGCCGGTATCGGCTGCTCGCTATGTTATCGATAGCAAAAACGCACATGCCTTTGTTCAGTTCAAGATCGCTCACCTTGGGTATAGCTGGGTGCTGGGGCGTTTTAACCAATTTGAGGGAAGTTTCGATTACGACGAAAACAATCCGTCCGCATCCAAAGTTTCCGTTACGATTAATCCTGCCAGTGTGGACACCAATCATGCCGCGCGTGACAAGCACCTGCGCAGCAAGGATTTCCTTAAGATTGATGCGTTTCCACAGGTGACTTTTAACAGCACCGGCTATGAAGTAACCGGTGCCAACAAAGCCGTACTGAAAGGTGACTTGACCCTGCGCGGTGTCACCAAACCGATCACTATCGATGTGACCCCTATCGGCGCCGGAAAAGATCCCTGGGGCGGCTATCGTCGTGGCTTTGAAGGAACTACCAGACTGGCTCTGGCCGATTTTGGAATCCCGATGGACCTGGGGCCGGCGTCGCGCGAAGTCGAGCTGTTCCTCTCGGTGGAGGGGATTCGTCAATAGTCTTCATTGTCGGGAACAGAGGTGGTGGCCGGTGTCACGATCCGGTGTGACACCGGTGCATCGCTGTCGTTGAAACAACCCAAACCCTAGCTGTAACTCAAGTATTCAAAGCGGACGGCCGACACAGATTTAATTCCCTGTGTAATGCAGAATTAATCGATTCTCTCAGCCGGGCTTATCCGATTTGTCTACGATCCTTGTCATAGAACCCTCTGCAACGCTCCGCTTTGGTGTCCGCCGGGCGATCCATCTGCCGGGCCTGGAACTGCAGGAAGAGGCCGATTCCGCCCAGGCATTGGTGCGGCTCTCCTCAATGTCGGGACAGTCCGGTTGTCCCGACGCCATTATTTTAGGTTGGCCGGCGCGAGCCACGTCTGAGCTGCATGAGTTGGCAACGGTGCTTTGCGACCCACCTTGCAACCGAATACCGCTGATGCTGATGGTACAGGATACACAGGCGCTCAACGGTTTGGCGTTGCTGAATCGAAAAGCGACCTTGATCCAGCATTGGCGGAATCTGGAAGAGACCACGGCGAATCTGCAGCAGATGTTGCTGGCGCATAATCCACCCAATATAACGGAACAGGAACAATATCCGGTTCATGTTTTGCTGGTGGATGACTCGAAAACTATCCGCACCCAGTTTGGCGGGTTACTGCGCAAAGAGGGATACCGGGTGACGCTGACGGGTACGGCGGCTGAGGCCTATAAGGTGGCGAAACAGCAGCCGATCGATATCGCCATCGTTGATTACTACATGCCGGAAGAGAATGGCGATGTACTGTGCCAACGTCTGAAACGGGATCCCGCTACACGCCATATCGAATTGGCGGTATTGACCGGCAACTATGACGATGTGCTGGTTACTGCGGTACTGGCTTCCGGCGCGACAGAATGCATGTTCAAGAATGAATCCAGCCGGCTTTTTCTTGCCCGGGTAAAAGCGCTGGTTCGAAGTTGTGAGCAGCGACGCATAATCGCCAGGGAGAAACAGCAGCTCGACAATATCCTGGATTCCGTTGGGGATGGTGTCTATGGCGTGGACATGGAGGGCATTGTCACCTTCATCAATCCGGCCGCTTTGAAACTGCTGGGTTACGATCGGGAGTCGGATCTGTTGGGCCAATCTGCCCACGCGCTGTTTCACTATGCCGATGTGGCCGGTAACCCGGTGGATCCTCGACACTGTTTTTTACAACAGGCCTATCAACTGGGTGATGAGCTACTGCAATGGGAGACCCAGTTTCAAACCGCACGAGGGACGGCCATTTCTGTCGAGTGCAGCGTTCGTCCGCGCCACTTTGACGGTTACCTGGCCGGCTCGGTAGTGGCCTTCCGGGATATCTCCGAACGCTTGCTGTTCGAAGAGGAGTTGAAATGGCAGGTCAATCATGACCATCTGACCAAACTCTTGAACCGGCAGTATCTGGAACAGGCGCTGGAACAGGAGATACGGCGTCTGTTTCGCACCGGCGAAACTTCAGCGCTCCTGTTCATCGACATCGATCGCTTTAAACAGATCAACGACCTGGCCGGCCATGCCGCTGGAGATCAGCTGTTGATAGAGGTCAGCAACAAACTGAAGCAGCGTGTACGTCAAAGTGATCTCATCGCCCGGGTATCCGGAGATGAGTTTGTAGTCATTCTGCACAACGTAAAACAGGAAAAGGCCTACAAGTTGGCGGAGAATCTGCGGGAAATACTCGATGAAGCCGTTTTTCAATATGGTGAGCGGGTATTCGATATTACCGGCAGTATCGGCATGACGATGATCGATGCAAGCAGCTTTTCGGCTGAGCGTGTGTTGGCCAACGCCGATTCGGCTTGCCACACCGCCAAATGCCAGGGCAGAAATCGCATACACCTGTTTGATGAGGACAAGGATATCTCTCCCTTCGACAAACAGGAGCAGGGTTGGATCAGTCGTCTCACCCAGGCGTTGGAGAAGGGACGCTTCCAACTCGCGTTCCAACCGGTATTTGCCACGTACCACGTGCAGTCGATACTGGAAAACTGTGATACGAAGCATGACGGTCAATCCAATCTGATTGACGCAATCGAATGCCGGTGCGATTTCTATGAAGTGCAGATTCAACTGCCGGATGCCCAGGGTAATCCGTTGCCGGCCGCCGCGTTTCTGCCGGCGGCCGAACGCTTTGATCTGATCGGTAACATCGACTGCTACGTGATTAAGCGGGTGGTGAACCTGATACGTCGACAGTCCTGTAACGGCTGTGGCAGCATGGCGTATGCGGTTTCGATTTCAGAACAGACCTTACTGCAACACGATTTTGTCACCCTGTTGGATAATCTGGTGAGTGAAGCGGGCGTGGCGCCGGAGGCATTACTGTTTTCGCTGCGTGAAAACCATCCCGGTAGCCATGCTCGCGAGATACAGGCAAAACTGACGCTACTCTACGCCAGGGGGTTTGGGGTGATACTGGGCGAGCAAGTGCGCGGTTATACCGCGTTAACCCATTTGCGTCAGCTTCATGCCTCCCATATCACCATCAATGAAAATTTTATTGACGGGTTGCCGACCGATCCCATCGATCAAGCTGTGGTTAGGGCCATTGTCGATGTTTCCCATGCTCAGAAAAGAAAGACTATTGCCCGTCATGTCGAGAACCTGGAAACCTGCCAAGCCCTGGCTCATCTTAAAGTGGACTATCTGCAAGGGGATTTTCTTGCCCAAGCTATCAGCGAATCGGAGTTGGAGCAGGGTGTCACCGTCCAGCCGGCACGCCAAATCGTTTGACAGCGGCGTTGTCAAATACCTTATAAAACTACGGGTTGATCTCAGAACATTTCTCACGCATCTGTAGTCCTACAGAGAAATATCCGCCAAGGTGATGTGATGCAAATGCGACAGCTGTTTGATAAGGAGTCCAGTACCTACAGTTATCTCTTATGGGATAAGCAGACACTGGATGCGGTGATCATCGACCCGGTGCTGGAACAGGTTGAGCGTGATATCCGGTTGATTGAAGAGTTGGGGTTGAACCTGCGCTATTCACTGGAAACCCATATCCATGCCGATCATATCACCGGTGCCGCGCAGCTACGTGACCGCTTCGACTGCCATGTTGCTGTGCATGAAAATGCACGGGCTGCCTGCGCCGATGTCTGGTTGAAGCAGGGTGACCATATCCTGTTCGGCGACAATGTCCTGAAGGTGTTGCACACCCCGGGACATACCGCTACCGACATCTGCTACCTGGCGGCGGATCGGGTTTTTACCGGCGACACCCTGTTGGTCCGTGGTAGCGGACGCACCGATTTTCAGTCCGGTGATGCCGGGCAGGCTTACGACTCGGTTATCGACAAGCTGTTTGTGTTGCCGGATAAAATAAGAGTCTATCCGGCCCACGACTATAACGGCATGACCACCTCAACCATCGGTGAAGAGAAGCGCCTGAATCCCCGGTTAGGTGGCAATCAGACGCGGGAAGGGTATATCCGCATCATGGAAGGTATGAAGCTGGAGAAGCCACAAAAAATTGATGTGGCGGTGGCCGGAAATCAGCGTTGCGGCATCAGCGCGTCGGAAGGGCTCGTCAACCAAGCCGGCAGCACCCTGGATTAGCCTCACTTTTCACTCTGACTCCAGCCTGGCCACGCGCTTCAGGTGCTCCTGCCAATATTTTTCCTGGTTGGCACCCAATTCATAGAGAAAGCGCCAGTCGTACAGGCCGGAGTTGTGGCCATCATCGAAATAGAGCTTCAGGGCATAATTGCCGATGGGCTTGATCTGTTCCAATACCACGTCCTGCTTATTCAGCACCAGAATCCGCTCCTTGCCGAAACGTGCCCGTACCTCCTTTGAGGGGGAGAATACCCGAAGGTATTCCCACGGCAGATTAAAGCGTTCGCCGTTATCAAATACCAGTTCAAGGGTACGTGACTGTTGGTGCAGGACAATATCGGTGGGTTTGGTCTTTATTTGCATGACGGATAAGATGAGGATCAGTTCGTCGATTGCAAGAGTGAAGCTCGGGGTCCGTCAACCGGCTCGGGGCTGAAACGGAAACAGGAGAGAAAAATGGATGAGCGGGTACCAAGCCGGGAAGAGGCGTTTCAACTGTTAGCCACCTATACCAAGACGGAGAGCCTGATCAAACACGGGCTGGCGGTCGAGGCGGTGATGCGTTATTTCGCCCGTCAGCGGGGAGGCGATGAAGAGCAGTGGGGTATCGTGGGTCTGGTGCATGACCTGGACTATGAGCAGTTTCCTGAAATGCACTGCATAAAAACGGAGCAGATTCTGCGGGAACAGCAGTGGCCGGAGGTCTATATCCGGGCGGTGATCAGTCACGGCTGGGGGATCTGCAACGATATTGAACCGCTCAGCGATATGGAAAAGGTGCTCTATGCCACCGATGAACTGACCGGTCTGGTGACGACCACCGCCCTGGTTCGGCCCTCAAAAAGCGTTTTGGATCTGGAGGCGAAATCGGTCATTAAAAAGTGGAAGGATAAAAGCTTTGCGGCAAAGGTGGACCGCAGCCTCATTGACCGCGGCGCCGACATGCTGGGTATGGAGCGCCGGGAATTGATCACCCAGACTATCCTCGGGATGCGCGAAGTGGCCGATCAAATTGGACTCAAGGGGGCTTCGTGAGTCCACCAATCCATCCCGATGAAGTAAAGGCGTATTATTGTAGAAATCGGGTTTAGTTCATCCAGATCAATTTCATCACCGGTTTCTTCCCCTAGAATGGCCCGGAATTTATGTTCCCCTGTTTTTAATGAGGAATTAAGGGTGGATACGGGGTGGAGATTCGCGTCTGATATGAATTTTGTTACGAACTCACTAAAGTCTATCTGCACCGCATTTGGTGTCCACACCTGGGAGCAGGCCTATGAACTGCTCTGCGGTAATCGACACACCCTCTCGATTCAACAACACCGCGCCGAACTGCTCCTGAATCGCATATTCTTTTTTTCCTCAACCTTTGCCGTATTGACCCCCGCCTGGATACTGGTCGATGGGCTTATCTTTCCCTGGCCGCTATGGGTGGAGTTGGCCGTTCTGAGGATTCTTGCCGGCGTGGTGTTTTTGGCAATCGCCTGGCAGACCAGACGTGACGCCAGTCTGATGCGTGCGCGTATATTATTGATCACATTGCTGTTTCTGCCTTACCTCTTCTATTTTGTGGCGGATTTTATGCTTTCCCGCTATGGTTTGACCGGGATACAGAGCGCGACGGCCGATATTTATCGACTGTTGCCGTTTGTCATTATTGCCGGTTTAAGCCTGTTTCCCTTGACCCTAATCGAGTTCGGTTTCTATGCGCTGCCGCTGTTGGCCTTGACGCTATACTCTGTGTTTGCCACCAATGGGGTGGAGTTCAATACGGCTGTCTCCACGGTGTGGTTGTTTCTACTGATCCTGGGTGTTTCGCTGATCTCGTCACTGAATCAGCTCCGCTACATGATCTCTCTAACCAGCCAGGCTGCTTACGATGTACTGACCGGGGCGTTGACGCGCCGTGCCGGCATTGAGGCGATGGAACTGCAGTTCCGCTTGGCCAAGATACGGGGTGAGAATTTAGCTGTGGCGTTTCTCGACCTGGACCATTTCAAATCTCTTAACGATACGTTTGGCCATCAGGCGGGTGATATGGCGTTGCGCGGGGTGGGCGACCGATTACAAGAGACGGTGCGCAAGATCGATACGGTGGTTCGCTGGGGCGGGGAAGAGTTTATCTTGATTTTTCCCGGTGCGAGCTGCGCTGAGGCGAGAGTGGTATTGGGTCGGCTGATACAGGCCGGTCTTGGGCATCGTCCGAACGGTGAGCCGTTGACGGCGAGCATCGGCGTAGCCGAACTGCGCTTGGATAAAATCCGCCACTGGAAAGAGTTACTGGCCCTCGCGGATTCAAGAATGTATCGCGCCAAAGATGCCGGTCGCGCACGTTGCCTGGATAGTCATGATCACGAATTGGCTTGGCATGATCAAACTGATTGGGCACTCGACACGGCGTGACTGGTTCCGGGAAAACCCAGGTACCTAAAATACATTTCCTGCCGTCATCCAATTGGCTCAAAGGTTTTTCGCTGCGTAAATCCTGGATCTCAATTGAGCCAACAGACCGAACGTGCCTGCAATGGCAGATCGTCCAGTATGTCATCGCTATGATTATGCTAGACTTTTAGTAATGCAATAAGTGGGAGCAGGAGGCTCTATAACTGGAGACCTCCGGTATGTCTCTCGTAGGTAGGTTTGCCAACCTCAGTCAACGGACCCAGCTGATGGGTATCGTCTTCCTGGCGATGGTACTGCTGGGCGCGTTTTATCTCTATACCATCTTCTCATCGCGTGATATTCAGGAAGCGCAGGCCGAATCCCAGGTATTGAGTCAAGCCAAGTTGGTGGCGGTAACGCACCAGGAGTGGCTAGAAGAGTCTGAGAATCTGCTGTTTGCCCTGTCTACCGCCTTGCATTTGCACAGCGAACCCCAACTGCAGCCCTACTGTACAGAGCTATTCGCCAGCTTTATGTCTCGGGCGAAGGGTTTTGATATCATCCTGTTGGTTGCTCCCAATGGCGATCTGTTGTGTGCGCCGCAACCGGTCAAGCGGCCGGTCAATTTTTCCGATCGCAGCTATTTTAAACGAGCCAAGCAGAGCCGGGGATTCTCTGTGGGCGAATATATTATCGGCCGGGTCAGTGGCCGCCGCGTGCTGCCGTTGGCCCTTCCTTCCTTCCGGGACAACGGCGAACTGGATTTCCTTTTGGTAGCCGGCCGCGAACTGGACTGGATTGGTGAACTCATCACCCGACAACAGTTCTCGGCCCAGGGGGAGGTAATCGTAATCGACGGTCAAGGTACAGTCTTGGGGCGTTATCCTAATGGTGAGCGCTATCGTGAAAAGCCGCTAACGGAAAAGACGGTTCTGCAGGCCGTTCGGGAACACGGTCAAGGGTCACTGCAGGCCGTGGACGAACAGGGTGTTAGACGCTTCTACGGATACACCCAGTTGGGAGAGAATGTCAGGGGTATCACGGTTATCGTGAGTCGTCCTTATGAACAGTTGATGAGTACCTCGCGGCATTTCCTCTTCAGCAGTCTCTGGCAGTTGGCGTCGGCTTTGATACTGGTGGCAGGTGCCTTGTGGTTTGGCATCGGGCGGCTGATTCTTGAGCCGCTGCAACAGCTGTCGAAAAGCATGCAGCATATCAGTAACGGGCAGACCGATGAGCGTATTCAACATTTAGGGCGGTCGAGCGAGTTCGGGCAGATTGCCTCCAGTTTCAATGTCATGCTCGATACCTTGCAGAAGGCTACGGATCAGTTACGCTTGTTGTCGGAAAAAGACCCGCTGATAGATATTGCCAACCGGCGGGTATTTATTCGGCGTTTTGAAGAAGAGCGGAAACGGGCCCAGCGTCTGCAACAACCGCTCACCCTGTTGATGATAGATATCGACTACTTCAAACGTTACAACGATAGCTATGGGCACCAGCAGGGTGACCGGGCGTTACTGACAGTTGCCGAGGTGATCAAACAGGGGCAACGCCGGGCGGGAGATCTGGCGGCCCGTTACGGTGGCGAGGAGTTTGTCCTGTTGTTGCCCGATACCGATGCGGAGGGCGCTATTCATTTGGCGAAAGAGTTGCAACAGCAGTTGGATGCGCGGGCAATAGCGCATAACGACTCCGACGTCAGTGACCGCATCACAATCAGTATCGGTATCGCCACGGCCAGTGATTATGCCGCCAGTGAACGATTGTTGGCGAACGCCGATAAGGCGCTTTATCAAGCTAAACATACCGGCCGCAACGGTTGGGTGCATAGTAGGGACTTGGTGTCGTAGTGAATCAATATGATTAGTAATAAACGGAATGCTGCCTGTGGTATTGTAGCGATGGTATGACCAAGCCATCCGTATCCGCCTATCAATACACTTTGCTCTATCATCTGTAGATCTGGCTGTCACTAGCCGAAACAGCGTAAGCAATGTAAAACCGGACAGCACAGCGGGATGGCCGCTAAATACCATTGGCTGCTTAATCATGACACAGGTCGATCGAAGTGCTCTCGCTACAATAAACAGACCCACTAATAACTCTTTGTAAGGTTTGATGAGGGCACGCATGGACGGCATATGACAATGATGATTTTGGGGTAGATTATTCATTTTTCAGCTAACTCAAACGGTTCCCGTTGCATCGGCTGAATACTAATCGCACATTTGTTTAAGACTAGCCGGATGATGAAGAGGATGCCTTGATCTCGGTTGTAATGAAGTGTGGGATTATTGCTTTGACCGATCGTTACTGTTTGAGCAGTAGACCGTCTAAATGGAATAGATGAAATGCCATATTAGACTTTATGGATAGGGCGGACTTCAGTTGCAGTGCAGTTTTTGGTCGTCCCAAGCTAGGATGATGAGGTAACCTTCTCTTCCTGAACTATCTTGTATCCGTGACCTCTTATTCCTTCTATCAATAACTGCACACTATCCTCTGGTAATCCGGCCATTTTTAGCGCTTCGGCACCGAGCCGTAGACTGGCCTCAATCGCCTCAGGAAATGCTTGGGTGGCACCTGCCTTGAGTAATTGGGCACTTGCCTCCAGGTCCCGCGCACGAGCGATGACCGGAAGGCTCGGGTAGACGTTTCGGATGTGGGAGACCGCACGTAGCATCGTTGGGCCGTGGTCTATGGTGAGCACTACCAGCGATGAGCGTTCCACATGTGCCGCGGCTAGCAACTCCGGGTCAGAGATGTCGCCATAGAGTACCTGGTGTCCATTGCTATTTCCGCGTTCGACGTGTAGGGGATTGGTATCAAATGCGATAAATTGAATACCGCTTGTTTGCAGCAGTGTGGCAACGGTATGGCCAACTCGTCCATATCCGCCTATAAGTACGCTTCGCTCTGCCATCTGCAAACCGCTGGTTGTATGCTCAGCGTTTGATAGCGTTACTTTATCTAAACGTTTGGCCAGCCCATCACCCAGTTGGATCAGTAAGGGTGTGAAGAGCATACTTAGCGAGATCACCGCCACTGCCATGATAAAGATGTCCGCATTAATCACGCCGAGGGCAAGAGCTGAACCGAATAGCACAAAACCAAATTCGCCTGCCTGGGCCAACAGGAAGGTGATACGAGTAGCGTCACCCCGGCTATAGCCGAAGGCGATCGCGAGCGGAAACAGTACCAGCAATTTAATACCGATCAGCACAGTGGTGTGGCCGATAAACGCCATTGGCCGCTCTGCCAGGGCACCCAAATTGATCGACATGCCTACAGCCACAAAAAATAGGCTCATCAATAACCCCTTGTAAGGTTCGATGAAGGCACGTACCTGCATGTTATAACTGGATCCGGACAGCAACATGCCCATAATAAATGCGCCCAGGGCCATCGACAGTCCAGCTTGATGCATCATCCAAGCAGCGAAGAAGACCGCCAGTAACACCACCAGCAGAAACGCCTCGCGGTTGTCGTGGCGTGCCAGCCACTCTAAAGCCATTGGAACGATCTTTAATCCAAATATCCAGAGCACTACAAACATCCCGGTGAGGATTAGTAGTTGCTGCCACATCGGAATGCCGGAAGAGATGGGTGTGCTTTCGGATAACAGCGGCACCATCGCCAACAGGGGTACCACTGCTAGATCCTGCATCAGTAGAATAGCAAAGGTAGCGTTACCATGTTGGCTCGCCAATTCACCCCGCTCTTGTAACAGTTGCATCACAAAGGCGGTTGATGAGAGCGATAGGGTCAAACCAATCAGTAGTGCCGTTGGCCAGGAATTCACACTCAAGGAGACATAAAGGGTAATTGCTAGACCCACCAGTATGATTTGCAGAGAGCCTAAACCGAAAAGATTGCGCCGCATCGACCAGAGGCGCTCAGGTCTCATCTCCAGGCCAATAACAAACATCAGCAGCACCACACCCAGTTCCGTGAAATGGCGTACATCCTCCACATGATCCGTCACATAGGGGCCGGGCGAGTGTGGGCCCACTACAACTCCGGCAATCAACAACCCCAGTATCGAACCCAGTCCCAGATGTCTGAACAGAGCAACAGCCACTGAGGTAACCGCGAGCAACAGTAGGGCGGAAAAGATGAAAGTGTCGAGATGCACGTGGTCACCAATTGTCAACAAGCCTTTCTATGATGATAGCGGTGGATGAGGGTGTAGAGAAGCAGGGAGTCGATAAGCGCCATTTCATCTAATTAATCCACGAAAGGCTTTAATCAGCGCCTCCCTAAAGTTCTGCTGTAAAAAAGAGATCGGTAGTCATTGAAAAGGAGCGGTTTCACGTGCTTGCTTTTTGATTCCGCAAAAGTAACGTCCCTTATTTTTAAGTGCACCTTCACGGGGAATTTTCATTCCACAGGTAAAGCAGGAGACCAGGTTTTGTTCTGCCTGATGACGGGCTTCCATGGGTGACTTCCAAGCCAGTCCGAATTCTTGACGAAGTCGGACCAGTTTTTAGAATACGCGATGTGATGTCAACTTGTGGCGCCAATGTTCACGTTTTCGCAACAGTACAGTTTGCCCTATTTGGTTTCAGGTCGCCCGCGCCGGTGAATTTTGCCAATCCCCCTCAAACTACAGCGACGACTATGTTTTTTCAGGCGACCGAACAAACTGCTTTGGCGCAATCGTGATGAAATCCAAATCCTCATGAATTATTTGGGCAAGGGTGATCGTTACTGTGGCTTGTTGAGGGTCATTCGATAGGCGGCGTGGCAACCGACACAATTCTGCATCAACTCACTCAGTTGGCCCAGCGTGTGGTTGCCGTCTCCCAATTGCTCGGCATCCAGTGCCAGTTGATCAAATTTCTGATGGGTGTCCAGTCCCAGTTGCTTGAACTCCATGGGGAGTTTTCCCATCAGCGACAACGGCACGCCGCCTTGTGCCGCCATACCCGCTTTGCGGGCGGCAAGCGCGGCTTGCGGTAGATCGTCGTCGGCGATGCCTTGGGTGATGTTTTGCAGGGTGGCAACAAACGCCCGCATTTCGCTTAGTATCAGATCCCGTTCATTCTCGGTTAACTGTATGGCGACCCTTCCATCGGTCATCGGGGCGGTGTCGCCCTGAAATAGGAATTTGTAGCCGAACAGGGCGACGGCCAGGAACAGGGCGGTGAGTGAGCTCCAGCAGAGTTTGCACATATCTCTCTCCATTTGTGATTAATTAATCACAATTTAATTAAAAAAAATTATGTTGATTTAATCGCTCTGGCGACAAAGTCACCAAGTGATTCCGCTTCGGATACCAGATCGAAGTCAAAATCGAACACCGACCAGCGCATCAGCAGGCCCTGAATCAGCATCACCAGCTGACGTGCGGTGGTTTCCGGGTCAAGCATGTTGTCAAAACGGCCCGACTCCATGCCTTCCTGCAGGAGTTGGGCAACCCTGGATGTGAAGTTACGCATCACGCGCTGCACATTCTGTTTCAGTTCAGGGGATTCAAGATGCAGTCTGTCAGAGAAGAGTATCCTTGGTAATCCTTTGTTTTTACTTACATATTCAAGTTGAGTTTGGATCAGCTTACGGAGCCTCTCATCGGCAGGTCCCGCACCGCTGAAACAGGGCTCCAGGGTCTGCAACATATTGGCGCCCAGCCAGTTAATGGCGGCAAAAAAGATCTCGTCACGGGATCTGAAGTGACGAAAGATGGTCGACTGCGCGATGCCGACGCGATCCGCGATCGCCTGGGTGGTGACGGCGGCGACACCCTGTTCGGCGGCGACGGCCAAGGCGCTTTCGATAATTTCAGCCCTTCGGGTTTCGGTGGGTTTTCCCATAGCGGTATATTTGTGATTAAGTAATCGCAAATATACCGAGTAGGTTCGAGGGCGTCAATCCGTCATTGGGCCGTGCCGGGATCAGCGGGTCAGGCGTCGGTAGATATCTGAGACCTTCAACGGCAGGGATCGTACATCATCCACTACACTGTAGGCGGCAGGGCCGTAGAGGTGGGGCAGGTAGTCCCGTGCCGCCTCATCGATCGTGATGCAGTAGGGGTGGATACCGCCGCGTCGCGCCTCGATCAGGGCACGCCGGGTATCCTCGATACCGTATTGGCCGCGGTAACTGTCGTAGTCATCCGGTTTGCCGTCGGAGAGGGTGATCAGGAGGCGGGTCTTGGCCTCAGTGGTTTGCAACACCCGGGTGAGATGGCGAATGGCGAATCCCATGCGGGTATAATCCTGGGGCTCGATGCCGCTGATACGCGCCCGAATCAGTTCGCTGTAGGGCTCTTCAAAATGCTTGATATGAAACAGCTCGCAGCGCTTGCGGGTCATGCCGGAGAAGCCGTAGATGGCGTAGCGATCTCCCAGGCTCTCCAGCGCCTCGCAGAGCAGGAGCAGGGATTCCCGCTCGGCGTCATTGATCCAGCCTTTAGTGGAACCACTCATGTCCACCATGAAGATAACGGCGATGTTGCGCTCATTGCGCTGCATCTTGGTGAGCAGCCGATCAGTCATCTCAAACCCGAGGTGGGCGTCCGACAGGGCCTCCACCAGGGCATCGATATCCACGTCGTCGCCTTCGGGTTGGCGCTTCAACAGGCGGTTCTCATGGCGCATCGCCTCGAAGGTTTTGCGTAGCTGTTTGATCAAGCCGTGGTATTTCTCCAGGGTGCGTTCGCTGAAGTCATCGTAACGCGGGGTGATCTCTCGCTCCCGTACCGCGCACCACTGCTTGCGGTAGTGGCGACGTTGAAAGTCCCACTCGTCATAGAGGTACGCCCCCTCTTCGTGATAACTGCCACGCCACACATCCTCCGCATCGCGGGTCTGGTCGTGCAGCAGGGCCGGGTCGTACTCGCCCGGTCCGGCGGGCTGCAGGTAATCGTCCGGGATATCACCGAGATCGAGCAGGATAGAGCGCCGCAGGGCTTGTACCGAATCGGGGAGGGGGACCGGCATGTCATCCAGCAGGATTTCAACCTGTAGGCCTTCCGCAGCGGTTGGGTCTTGTTGTGGACGTTTACTGAACTGACGTTCGCCATGCTGCTCCGCAGGGTCATTGCGCGGCAACTCGTCGAGCAAGGTATTGAGCGCGACTTTGAAGCGGGCCCGCTCCTTTTCGATCCGCGTGATCATGCAGCCCTGAACGGCATCCAGCGCCAAGGTTACCGGATGGCTGGCGGGCGGATAGGGGGTGAGCCGGCCAAGCTGTTGCCGGGCCAGGCGGAGTACGTCTTCAGCCTCTGTTTCGGTTGCCGAGAGTGGTGCCAGGAACTGTCGCCACTCTGCCGGCAGTTCCGGTTCGTGAAGTGTTTGCCGGATCTGTTCCAGAGCCCGGTAGAGCCCCGGCAGAGCACGTTGCAGGCGGGCTTCCAGTCGCAGCATCTCCATGGCGTGATAGAGCTGAAGCAGTGCCGGTTCCGTTGAAGTCAGTGGCAACAGTGGGCGAAATGAGCCGAAGCGGATCTGCGCCCAGAGCAAGGCGCAGGTCACCTTGTAGTGGTGGAAGTTCTGCTCCGGTGTCGGCAGCAGGGAGAGCAGCGGTGGCAGGAACAGGGTTTCCGTATCGGTATAAATGGTCTCCGCTACGGCCAGTTTCAACGGACGTCCGGAAAGTCCCTGCAGAAAATGGCTCAGTACCCCCTCGTGCTCTTGCAGCAGTGCACCACGCAGTCGTGCCTGCTGTTGTTCGGCAAATTCCCGGTACTGTTCGATAATCAACAGGGCTGGTCGCAATCCCTCGGCATCGTAGCGGTCCATGCTGTGGAACAGCCACGCTTCAAAGTTGTCCGGCTCAATCAGTGCCTGGGCCTCGGCCCCTTTACAAGCGACCTGATAGCCCAGCTCCACATGGGTGCTGGCGATGCGCTCAATCCAGTTGATCAGCTGCGCTTGCTGTGGAGCCGGTAGTGCCGCGATAGCCTTGGCTGGGGCCGCCGTATCCCTGAAGGAGAATTCCACCTCCAGCAGCTCGTCGAGCCGACTCTGGACTTCAGGCAGCGAAAGTGGGGTGGTTGTGGACATCTCAGAACAGGGAAGAGGAGAGTTCGTTCACCGAGGCGAGCATCTCCGGGTCATCGGTGAGGGCCTGGGCGATCGCCCCCTGGCAGGCGGAGGCCGGATTGACGCCAGCGGTCATCAGTTTGGCCGCGTGTACCAGCAGCCGGGTGCTTGCCCCCTCTTCCAGACCACTACCCTTGAGATTGCGGGTCATGCCGGCAAACTTCACCAGACGGGCGGCCAGCTCCCGTTCCAGTCCCGATTCCCGTACCACGATTTCGGTCTCCAGTTCTGCACCGGGATAATCAAACTCCAGGGCGATAAAGCGCTGTCGGGTACTCTGTTTCAGATCCTTCAGCACGCTCTGGTAACCGGGATTGTAGGAGATGGCGATGGCAAACTCCGGGTCGGCTTCGATCAGGGTGCCCAACTTCTCGATGGGAAGGACGCGGCGGTCATCGGCCAGCGGATGAATCACCACCATGGTGTCCTTGCGTGCCTCGACAATCTCATCCAGATAACAGATGCCGCCAGCCTTGACCGCCTGGGTCAGGGGGCCATCTATCCAACTGGTTTCGCCGCCCTTGATCAGGTAGCGCCCCACCAGGTCAGAGGCGGTCAGGTCGTCGTGGCAGGAGACGGTGATCAGCGGTCGCTGCAGTCGCCACGCCATATACTCCATGAAGCGCGTCTTGCCGCAGCCGGTGGGACCCTTTAGCAGCAGCGGCAGTTGATTGCGGTAAGCGGCTTCAAACAGCTCGATCTCGTCGCTGGTCGGTTGGTAATAGGGTTCTTTCTCAATCCGGTACTCATCCAGTTTGAAGCTGCGCATCCTCGGGTTCTCCTGCCTTACTGCTCATTTTCCTAGTCTGCTGGGGAAGCAGGGGGATATCAACAATCGGAAAGTAGGGATTTTTTATGCCGGTATTACAGCATCGGCTTCAGACGGTCTGAAAGAGGTTATTGTATGGACTCAGCCTCTCTCTGAGGTGGTTGAAATGGCGGGAAGAACCTGAACCCGCTGTGACGGTGGGATATCACCGTTAATTCGGTTGTTCGGCAAGATAGCGGTCGCCGGTAAATGCCTTAAAGACCCGGGCGACATCGGGATGCTCAATCGGATCGTGGCGGCTGTCCGGTTCCAGGTTGCATTGCGCGACATAAGTTTCATAATCGGCACCATCCACCAATACCCGATACCAGGGTTCATCTTTGGGCGGGCGGCTTTTCGCCATCTGCTCGTACCAGTCGTCTGAAAGCATGAACTCGGCATCCACGTCGTAGATAACGCCGCGGTAACCAAACAACTTGTGGTGAACCAGTTGCCCCACGTTCCACTTTGCATATTTCATCTCAATCTCCCCGGCATGGTCGCCATGCGGATGCCATTGTATTACCTCTAAGACCCCGCCGGTGCGCATTCTGTTTCATCGATCGGTTATTTCTTTTTATTCGTACCGGCTTGAATACCGCCGCGGGTCAGTTGTACGGGGTCGAGCAGTCGCTCCAGCTCATCGCGGGTGAGCGTGGTCTGTTCCTCGGCCACATCCACCACCGGACGGCCCTCTCGATAGGCCTGTTTACAGATTTCGGCGGCCTTTTCATATCCGACAATCGGATTGAGGGCGGTCACCAGGATCGGGTTGAGGGCGAGGCGTTGCTGCAGTTGTTGTTCGTTTACTTTAAATCCGGCGATCGCCTTGTCGGCCAACAGCCAGGCCGCGTTCGCCAGCAGTTCGATGCTTTGCAGTAGATTGTAGGCGATCAAGGGCAGCATGGTGTTCAGTTGGAAGTTACCCGATTGGCCCGCCATGGCGATACAGGCGTCATTGCCGGTCACTTGGGCGGAGACCATCATCACCGCTTCCGGTATGACCGGATTGATTTTACCCGGCATGATGCTGGAACCCGGCTGCAGCGCGGTCAGTTCGATCTCTCCCAGACCGGCAATGGGGCCGCTGTTCATCCAGCGCAGGTCATTGGCGATCTTATGCAGGCTGATCGCGGTGACCCGTAGCTGTCCGGAGAGTTCGACGGCGCTGTCCTGACTGCTTAATCCCTCCATGGGTGAGGGCTTGACGGTGAACGGCAGGCCGCTGTCGCGGCTGAGTGCTTCAATCACCCGCTTGGCGAATGCCGGGTGGGCATTAATACCGGTGCCCACCGCGGTACCGCCCAGCGGCAGTTGCTGTATCCGCCGGCGAGATTCCTGGATGCGCTCGATGTTGTTGTCGATCTGTGTCGCCCAGGCGGTCAGCTCCTGGCTGAGCCGGATCGGCATGGCGTCCATCAGATGGGTACGGCCGGTCTTGCAGACGGTATCCAGCCCGGCGGCACGCTGCCTGATGTCGGCCGCCAGTTGTCCCAGGGCGGGCAGCAGTTGCTGTTCGAGGGCCAGGGCGGCGCTCACATGGATCATGCTGGGTATTACATCGTTGCTGCTTTGGGACATGTTGACGTGATCATTCGGATGTACTGCCACGCCCTGTTGTGCGGCCAGTGTGGCGATCACTTCATTGATATTCATGTTGCTGCTGGTGCCGGAGCCGGTTTGGAACACATCGACAGGAAACTGCGCCATGGGGACGGCTGCCAGTAAGTGATCGATGGCCGCGACGATGGCGTCAGCCTGTGTGTCTGAGAGCAGTTCCAGCTCCCGGTTGGTTTCGGCCGCGGCCCGCTTGATCAACAGGCCGGCCTGGATGAATCGCTCCGGCAGCGGAATGCCGCTGACCGGAAAGTTATCGATGGCGCGCTGGGTCTGGATACCGTACAGGGCATCTTGCGGGACTTCCCGCTCACCCATGCTGTCCCGTTCGATCCGAAACGGTTTTTCGATCATCTGGTATTACCTCACTGACTCGTGGGCTCTGTAGTTAAAGTATGTACCGAAACGAAAAAAATGCTGAAAGGGTGGGGATACGATGGGTAGGCGCGGTGTTTCACGGGCGAGCGGTGGCGACGACGGTCGGTGGTTGCGCCTGAAATTATCCATAGACTTCATCAGGTTTCTTTTACATTCGCCACGGAGTCGTTATTCTCTCTTGCAAAACAAACCGTCAATAGGTGAGACAGATGAACGTGGAACAGTTTCAGCAGTTACTAAAACCCATTATCGATCTGGCGGCCGGCATGCCGGTGGATCAAGGGCTCGAGGCCGCATTGGAGGCCAGATTTCCGCCTGGGAGCGAGCAGTTTGATGCTATTGATCGGGCTTGCCACGAAGCCATTGCCGCCGGCTGGATGTGTGCGCAGGGTGCGGAAGGACGACGCTTCGGCCGAGTGATCGAACCCTCTGACGAGACCGGACGGCTGAGCGTCGATGTGGTTGACCTGATCGATATAGCCGGCCCGCATCACCGTCATCCACTGGGTGAGATCTGTATGGTGCTGCCGGTTACAGAGGGGGCACTTTTCGACGGCAAGCCACGCGGCTGGTGCGTCTATGAGCCGGGCTCACAACACCGACCCACCGTGACCCATGGGCAGGCACTGGTGTTGTATCTGCTGCCCGAAGGTCGGATCGAGTTTACCCGTAGTTAATCTGTGACAGGTGACAGGGGGGCACCATGCACCCCTTGTCACGTGCTCTCACTGGGGATGTCGTAGAGCGGGTAGAGGAGTTCCTCTTCGGTCTCGATGCGGTTCACCAGGGCGTTGCCGATCTGTTCCAGTTCGCCGATGAATTGGCTCTCCATTTCCTCTTCCCAAGGCCAGATATCGTAGCGCTCGATAAATTGATTGACCGCCTTTCCGATATGGCGCATTTCGCGGCGCATGTCACGGGCCCGTTTACAGGGTTCGCCTTCCGGATCCAGGCTATGGGTCAGGTAGACATAGAGTTTTACGTTTTCCAGCAGGATGTGTTGGTGGAACAGTGTTTTAAATCGATTCAGCTCCGCCTGCACGGCTTTGAAATTTTGCTCAATGGCGTTTTTCTCAATCTGCTTGTAATGGGCCAGCAGGGTTTGGTGATCCTCCTCCAGCGTTTCGATGAGATCGGTATCGTAGGCGATGCTGGTGTTGGGCGCGGTTAGTGTGGAAGCGGTTTCCGATGGTGGGCGGTTTTTTCTGAAAAAACTGAACATACTCTCTTCCTGCTGCCGTGGCTGAGGTTCCCGAACGGCCAGTCGTTCGCGATATAAATTCTCTTGAGTGTATACCATGAGATGGGCTGTCGGGGACGGCCAATAATAAAATTACAACATGGCGGTGAATTATGTGAACAGTACCCGTTTCTCCTTTGTGTGCAACGGTTTCAAGGTAACGGATAGGTCGGGCACATATACGGAGATCGGCACTCGGCAATGCGTTGTGCTCCGGTCGACCGGATGTGCCTGAATGGGGAGGATGGTTAGTCAGAAATAATGCAGTTGGTGCGCTATCTTAGCTGAATTACTGGAATCGATTTATAAGATGCATATAATATGTTGATTATAAACCGAGTGCATGCTATACAAAGAGGCATTGAGAATATTAATCGTTGTTAGCGGCTTCACCCTGATCCGCTAACGGATCGGCGTGAAGTGGAAGGAGTTTTGTTATGGTCAGTCCCAGACATCCGGTGATACTCAAGCAGAAAAAGGCGTTGGCGCCCAATACGCTTGAGCTGACCTACGTGCGTGAAGATGAAGCGGTTATCAGTTATCTGCCGGGACAGTTTTTTTCTCTCGACTTTCCCCACCAGGGTGAAGAGAAGACGCGCAGTTACAGCGCCGCGGGACGGGTCCCGGATCTGAAGAATAATCGAGAGTTCCGTTTTGCCATCACCGCCGTGCCCAACGGCGCCGCCTCCGACTATTTTTTCAACGCGACACCCGGTGACCGGGCGAAAATGAGCGGGCCTTTCGGTGCCCTGATTTTACCGCCGGTGGATCCGCATCGTTATCTGTTGATCGGAACCGGCACCGGTGTGGCGCCTTATCGGGCGATGTTGCCGGAGATTGAGCGTCGTCTGCGGGCCAATACGGCGCTACGTGTTGAACTGGTGATGGGCGTACGTAATCCGCAAGAATTGATCTATGGCGAAGAGTTTGTGGAGGCGGCGACCCGCTACATGGGATTTCGCTTCCATGCCTGCTACAGCCGCCAGATGCCGGCTACGCCACAAGCTCATGAACAGGCCGGCCGGGTGCAGGTGCTGTTCGAGACGCTGGAGCCTAACCCGGAACAGGATATGGTCTACATCTGCGGCAATCCGGATATGGTGGAAGAGGCGGGTTCCTGGTTCCTGGCACGCGATTTTTCGCCCAGGCGTGTCAAACGCGAAAAGTATAAATTTTCCACGCTTTGATTCCGCTCCGTCTTCGTTCATTCCCGTGCTTATCGTTCGTCGCGGGGTTTTTTTTCGCGCAATAGCTTGATCTGGTACAGCACATTGCGCTCCTCTTCCTCCAATACCGATTGGATATAGCGGATCGTGTCCCGATAGCGCGGGATGATGTTGTACTTCAGTGCATTGACCCGCTTTTGCGCCTTGCGCTGTTCCGCCATCAGTCGACTCAGGGCCATTTCCGATTCGCCCAGACGGGTCAGCAGCAGTGTGGCGTCGGTGAGTTCCTTGCGTGTTTCGTCAAAACTGGCGTCGGTGCCGAGCAGACCCACCGGCTCCATCGGCAGTTTTTTGGCTGAGATGGCGGGATACTCCACCCCCATGCTGCGCTTGGGGATGATGTTGATCCGCAGGCTCGGGGCGATCCCCAGGCCGGCTTGTTGCAACGCCCGGCTGCCCATGCGTAAGTGGGCCATGCCGAGCCAATGAAAAGCGGATTGGAGGGCGGCATGGGTCTCCCGGCGTAACTGCTGATATTCGCCCACCCGTTCGTAAACCAGCCGCGTGAGCAGCTCCCGCTTCCTTTCCAGCAGGGCGTGCCCATCCTCCAGGAAGCGCACCTGCTTTTTCAGATCAAGCAGGGTGCTTTTGGTAGGCGGGACCTTGATCAACGGGTGTCGGCTCATCGCGCGTGCTCTGTTTCCGCCTATTTGTCGGACCGGTGATACTTCGCCAGGTCCGTTTCGCTGACCCGGGTAAGCATTTCGTTGGGGAACATGCTGAGCAGTTCCCAGGCGAGATTGAGGGTCTCGATGATTGAACGTTCTTCGTCTTCCCCCTGACCGATAAACTGGTTGTCGAAGGCTTCGGCAAAGCTCAGATAACGACGATCGCGTTCAGACAGCTCTTCGGCACCGATGATGGCGGCCAGATTACGCGTTTCCAACGCCTTGGCATACAGGGCATAGAGTTGGTTGGCCACCCGTGGATGGTCTTCCCGGGTATCATCTTTCCCAATGCCATCCTTCATCAGGCGCGACAGGGAGGGGGAGATGGTGACGGGCGGATAGACCCCCTGATTATGCAGGTCCCGACTGAGTACGATCTGGCCTTCGGTGATGTAACCGGTCAGGTCGGGAATCGGGTGCGTGATATCGTCGGAAGGCATGGTGACCACCGGTACCAGGGTGACGGAGCCGTGGCGGTCCTTGATGCGGCCTGAACGCTCGTAAATCTCGGCGAGATCGGAATAGAGATAACCGGGGTAGCCTTTGCGCGCGGGCACATCCCCCTTGGCGGTCGCCACTTCCCGCAGTGCTTCGGCATAGTTGGTCATGTCGGTCAGCACCACCATGACATGCCGGTCTAGATCGAATGCCAGGTATTCTGCCGCCGTCAGGGCGACCCGAGGCAGGGCCAGGCGCTCCACCGGTGGATCGTCCGCCAGGTTGATGTACATCACCACGTTGCCCAGGACGCCCGAGTCGGCAAACTCTTCCTGAAAGAAGCGGGCATCGGCATAAGAGACGCCCATGGCCGCAAACACTACGGAAAAACTGCTCTCTTCATCTACCAGTTTGGCCTGCCTGACAATCTGTGCGGCCAGTCGGTTGTGGGGTAGGCCGGAAGCGGAGAAGATCGGCAGCTTCTGGCCGCGTACCAGCGAATTGAGTCCGTCGATGGATGAGATGCCGGTCTGGATAAATTCACGCGGATAGGTGCGGGCCGCCGGGTTGATCGCGGAACCGTTCACGTTGCGACGGATATCGGAAAGGATGGGGGGACGCTGGTCCTTGGGATTGCCGATACCGTCGAATATCCGTCCGAGGATCTCCGGTGACAAGTTGATCTCCAGAGGCTGGTCCAGAAAGCGCACCCAGGTGTTTTCCAGGTCCAGGTCGCCGGTGCCTTCAAATACCTGTATCAGCGCCTCTTGCTCACTGGTGCGGATCACCTGTCCATGCCGCTGATGATTGCGATGATCGCGGATCAACACCTGATCGCCGAATGCCACACTGGGCGCCTGTTGCACCACCAGCAGACTGCCCTGGGCGGAGGAGATGGTGCGATACTCTTTGGCGCTCATTGTGCGTGCTCCTTGAACTTGGCGTACTCTAGGCGGATCTGGCTAAAAGCGTGTTTGAACTCTTCCATCAGGGCGCGAATCTGCCCTGTCTGTTCACTGCTGAAGGTCTGTTTGGCGCGTCGTGCTTTGGCCATCAGCGGTAAGTCGGTCAACTCCTGGACGGAGATGCCCAGCTCGATCAACTCGACCCCCCGGTCATAGATCATCAGTACCATATCCAGCAGCAGGAACTGTTTTTCCGGTGAAGCGAAGGTGTCCACCGGGTCCAGCGCACTCTGTTGCAACACTCCCTCCTTGATCAGGGAAGCGCCCACCAGCTCCCAGCGTTGGGCGGAGGAGAGTGCCTCCGGTCCCACCAGGTTGACGATGCGCGACAGTTCGGCGTCGCGCGCCAACAGTCCCAGCGCCTGTTGACGCCGGCGCTCCCAGTCGGGACTGATCTGCTTGTGCCACCACTGGGCGGCTGTGGACACATGCTCCGAGAAGCTGCCGACCCAGTCGATTGCCGGATAGTGCCGGGCATCTGCCAGCTCCTTGGAGAGTGCCCAGAAGGTCTGGATGATCTCTTTGGTGTGGGCGGTCACTGGTTCCGAAAAGTCACCGCCGGGAGGTGAGACCGCACCGATCAGGGTGACTGAGCCCTTGCCGCAGCCGCGGGTTTCGACCCGACCGGCCCGTTCATAAAAAGCGGCCAGTCGGGAGGCGAGGTAAGCCGGGTAGCCCTCTTCCACCGGCATCTGGTCGAGCCGACCGGAGACTTCGCGCAGGGCTTCCGCCCAACGGCTGGTGGAATCGGCCAGCATCACCACGTCATAGCCCTGGTCACGGTAATATTCAGCCATGGTGATGCCGACATAGATCGAGGCTTCGCGCGCCACGACCGGCATATTGGAGGTGTTGGCTACCAGCAGGGTACGCTCCATCAGCTTATGTCCGGAGTAGGGGTCCTGCAGTTGAGGGAAGGTCTTCAGTACATCCACCAGCTCATTGCCGCGTTCGCCGCAGCCGACATAGATGACGATATCGGCATCGGCCCAACGGGCGATCTGTTGCTGAAGCACTGTTTTACCGGCGCCAAAGGGTCCGGGAATGGCCCCCTTGCCCCCTTTCAGCAGCGGAAAAAAGGTGTCGAGAATACGCTGACCGGTCACCAGCGGCATCAATCCGTGGTCACGTCGCAGATAGGGGCGGGGGGTGCGTACCGGCCAGTGTTGATAGAGCATCAATTTGCGGGTTCGGCCATCATCCAGCTTCAGCCGGCCGATGGGGTCATCCAGCCGGTAGTCGCCTTCCGGTGCCAGTTCCAGCAACTCGCCCGCCCAGTGGGGCGGTACCAGAATGCGGTGTTGAATAATGGCGCTCTCCTGGACCCGGCCGATGAGTTGGCCGGGCGACAGGCGGGCGCTGGCCTGGATCTCCGGCTCCGGGGTGAAGTGCCAGTGGCGATCCCGGTCCAGGGCCGGCAGTTGAATGCCTCGGCCGATATGGTCACCCGATGCCAGGAGTACCTTGTCCAGTGGTCGTTGTACACCGTCGAAGATGCTGCCGAGCAGACCCGGTCCCAATTCGACCGAGAGGGGCTTGCCCAGGCTGACCACCGGTTCGCCGGGACAGACCCCTTCGGTAGATTCGTAACACTGTACCACGGCCGTTTCGCCTTTGAGCGCGATCACTTCTCCGTATAGCCCCAGCTTGCCGATCTTTACCTGCTCACCGTTGCATATGCCGGGAATACGGATGCGCAGGATCGGGCCATTGACTTCGTGGATGACACCCTGTTTGTCTCGGTCGCTCATCGTATACTGCTCAAGTTGTCGTGAAGGGTGGCGGCGGGAAACAGGCGCTCCAGTATGACTTGGTGCAAGCGGTCGGTGAGCCGCTCCTCCCGCCCTTCGAAACTGTTGTCGAAGCGAATCAACCCATCTTCGCTGCTGAGGATTATCCCACCGATGCGATGGATGGGGTTCGGGTCGAGAGTGATCTGTTTATCGGTTGCAGTGGCTTGGACGAATGTCTCCCATTTGCTCCGTACCCGCTGCAGGTCCCGCGCGTTAAAATGGGCAACCAACTGTTGGCGCTCCAGCGCCTGGGCGGCATGGGTCATGAGTGATTGCAGCAAGGGCAGGTAGCGTTTCTCGTCTTCGACCAGCTCAAGGATCTGCTCACGCAACTGTTGTTTAACCGTCAACACCAGGTTCCAGCGCAGATGATCCATCTCTTTCTGCAGTTTTAGCTCGTTTGCCTGGACTTGGCGGCGGAAGGTTCTCTCGGCTTTGGATTTGGCCAACAGCACTTCGCGCTCTTCCCGCAGGTGGAGCCGTTTATGCGCCTCCTGAAGAATATTGTCGCGGCTGTGGCCGGCACGTTCGCGATACTCCACGGCCAGGCGATTTGCCCGTTGCAGTATGGCTGATTCAAGTTCCTGTACCTGTTCCATGTCTACTCCTGAGAGAGCGATAGCTCAGCGCCGAGCAACAGCTGCAAGCGATCATCTATCTCACAGTGGAAGTTATCCGGCTCGGCCAGCGATGGGATCTGGGTGACGATAATGTACCCCCCTTCGGTGCGTACCTGTTTCAACAGGGCGGATTGGCACTGGGCCAGCGCCGGGCCCAGGATGATGAAGGCCTTTTCCCGCCTTTTGAGCAACTGCTCCAGCTGTTGATCCAGAACGGCCGGCGTGGGATCGGCCCAGGTCTTGAAGCCGATCAGTTTGAAGCCGTCGGTCAAGGCGGCCTCGCCCATGAAGAGCATACGCGTCGGTGTGATCTGTTCATCAAGACTGTTCATGGATAGGCCCTACAGCTTGTCGAGCAAGAGGATACTCATCACCAACCCGTAGATGGCGATACCCTCCGCCAGACCCAGGTAGATCAGGGTACGGCCAAAGATTTCCGGTTTTTCAGCCAGTACCGCCAATGAGGCGGCCCCGATCGGACCTACGGCTATGCCGGCGGCTACGGTGCTGAAAGCGGTGGGAATACCGACACCGATAATGCCGAGCCCCATGCCGAGGGAGATCTCGTTGGCGCCCTCCGCCAACGCCGGGGCGGCGGCTACCTCCTGGATACCAAAGAACACCAGCAGTGCCTGGGCGCCGACAAACAGCAACAGGTTGCCGCCGATGGCCGGTTTGAACCAGCGTCTGCCGCCGATGCCCTTACTCGGGTGCAGTTCGATAAGCACCCCGGTGATGATGAGACCGAGGATGCCCAGGGTCATCAGTGTGATCAGCCAATACATGTCCTACTCCTTTGCTCAGCAACATAAATAAGGTTGTGGTCTATCGGGTTGACGGTGCGACGACAGTCCAGGTATAGCGGATTCATTTCGCCCTCCCCACAGCTAGGGTAAGCGGCTTGAACTCTTCTCCATCACCGGAATAGAAACGGGAGAAGCCTTCGTAATACTCCAGTCGTAATGCCTGTATGGTGACGATGGCTCCCTCCAGGATCAGGATGAACAGATTGCCGGCGACTACCATCAACCAGTGCCCGGTTCCACCCAGCATATCCGCCAGGGTGAAGACGGCGATGGCCAGGGCAACATGGTTCAGGCTGAAGGCCGCGACGCGCAGGAAGGAGAGCGTATTGGAGATATATCCGGTCAGGGTTTCGAAGGTCTCGATGGTGGCGACCAACATCCGTTCGCCCGGCGCGGCATGGGTCTCGATCAGTTTGAAGGCAAACAGTAGCACCAGCATGAGGATACTGATCGCCGCCGGCAACAGGCCGAAATGGCCGGTCTGATAAAGGCGATAAAGCCCGGCCAGCACACTCAGGTAGAGGCTGATACTGACGACGCCATTGGTATCAAACAGGGCATGGGTGACCTCACCGGAAACCAAGCGGTTATGGATATACAGCAGGCTGATGATCACCATGAATCCGATACCCCAGTAGAGGGCCATGCTGAGCATGTACAACGGGTCCGACAAAGGCGCTATCCAGATGGCGTGGAACAGGTGCTCGTAACCGAACAGGCTGCCATAAAGCAAGCCAAACAGGCTGGCCGAAAGGCCGGCGCAGACCGCGAATGGGGTAAAACTTTTAAGTCTCTTTCGACCCAGCCAAGCGGTCGTGATAATCACCGCACCGTGGCCGACATCGCCAAACATCATGCCAAACATGGCGATGAAGGAGAGGGCGAAAATGAGGGTCGGGTTGATTTCGCCATATCGTGGTACACCATACTGTTTGACCAGCGTGGAGAAGGCGCGGGTGAGCCAGTTTACCGGCAGATAGGTGGGTACCTCGTGGTGATGTGATCGGGACGGGGTGTGGGCGGTGATGTGGAAGGGATTGTCCAGACTCTTCGTTAAAGCCGTCGCCACGCGTGGCAGTTCGCGTTCAGGGATCCAGCCGGTGATGATCCCGAGATTGCCACGGTTGCGTGCAGCGTCCTCCAGGGCGACATAGGGTTTGGCCATGATCAACAACTGCCGTGCCTGCTCCAGTTGTGTGCGCAACTCGTCGCCGCACGCCTGCATAGCGAGTAGGCGCTCCGTTTTTTCTTCCGCCAGTTCCCGGCGGCGCTGTAGCAGATCGGCACTCACCTTTTGAGGTTGATTGTCCAGCTCAGGGGGGATCTCAAGGGCGTGGAAACCGGCGGTATCCAGCACCGATAGCAGTTCCTGTTCGCGTTCACCCTTGGGTCCCAAAATGATGACGTGGGTATGGTTGCTGTTCTCCATGTAACTGAATAGCAGGTAGTCCGCCAGCGTGATCGCTTCACGCAGCTTGGGTACATTGACGCTGGGCAACATACCGATATGCAGGTCCAGGAACAGCCGGTCACCGTGTAACAGCGACAGATCGATGTTCAGCGAGGTAAAGTTTTCCAGCGTCTGTTCCAGTTGATTGAGGGTCTGCTCTTCATCGGTCAGGCGGCGGAAATGCTCTTCGAACGAAGAGCAGCGCTCCCACACTTCACCCAGCCAATCGTTGCTGGTAGCCAGCTCCGCTTCGCTGACGACCCAGGTGGGTATAACGGGTAATACAGGGGCGAGCCGGATATGGGTCTCGATCTTTTGTAGCCGGCTGCATGCCTGATGATACAGTTCCCGGTAGTGGGAGCCGGGCACATCGGGAAACGGTTCGGTGAACGCCTCCTGGCTACTGGGACTGAAAACACCCAGTTCCGCCAAGGTGAGGGCGGCCCTCGGCAGATCGTCGGCCAGCAGTTGAATGACCACCTGTTTCATCGGGAGCGGTTTAAACACCGGCCACCTCCCTGAAAATATCGGCCGCCTGATGGATCACGGTCTCATTTAAGTTGAGAATCCTCCCCTGCAGTATGGCGAAGACCCTTCTCAGGTCCGCTTCCCTCAGCATCATGTAGGCCAGCGACCGGGTAATGGCGGAGGGGCTGAACTGCAGGCATTTTCGTGCCTGCTTGAGTAGGCTGTCCGTCATCGCTTGCTCAACCGCCATTATGTGCGGTAGACCGGTGAGCCGTTCAGCCAGTGGCGCTGGCAGCGCCTCCAGTATGTGTGGCAGCTCTTGCATGTTGACCAGTTGCTTCAGCAGATCGGCGTGGATGTGCCGCCCCGAGGGGATCATCAGGTAATAGGTTTCGGTAGGGGAGAGCTGGTAATTGAGTCGATAGCGCAGCAGCCATGGGAGGTTTTGCCGGTCTATCAAGGTGCCGATCAATTTGAGCAGCGGTGCCTGGTCTTCGCCTGGGCAGCTCCGGGCATGCTTGAGCAATCCCGTGTAGTAGCGGTGGTCGATAGTCGCATCGAGCGAGAAGGATTCATTTTTCTCTTCGTAGACCCGGCGTGCTTGCCGGGCGATGGCTTCGTAGGGGGTCTGCTCCAGTTGGCGTAGCAGCTCCGGTACATTCTCGGTGCGTAGCAGGGTTTCGTGCGGCAGGCTGATCAGTGAGGGCAGACTATGCAGGCTTTCACGTATCTGGTCATAGGGGAGATTATTCAGCTTGCCACGGATCAGCGCCTTCAAATTAAACAGTTCAAATTTACGTGCCCAGTAAATCAGCGTCTCCCGGGGCGAACCGTCGAGCGGTCGCAGCAGGATCGACAACTCATTCATCAGGCTGTGGATCAAACCCCGTTCGATGTGGCGGTTAAGGTCGGTGGCATTCAAGCCACGATCACCGATGCCCGTTAAGCCAAACTGGCTCTCCAATTGATGAAGCGGAGCATGCAGCAGGGCGGTGAAGGTCTCTTCTGCTAACAGTTGTCCAGACATCACCGCGGTGCGGGTCTTGAGATAGGTTTGTCCGGCAATAGGGATCATCGCTTATTACCCGAACCGCTCAACCGTCTATCTCGGGGTCGGTCAGCAATTGAAAGGCGGCCTCCAATGCGTCGTTTTC
The DNA here is from genome assembly GCF_050289425.1 of Sedimenticola sp. Lineage (NCBI taxonomy): Bacteria > Pseudomonadati > Pseudomonadota > Gammaproteobacteria > Chromatiales > Sedimenticolaceae > Sedimenticola > Sedimenticola sp. Next base: position 34,101 of record NZ_JBNKFS010000022.1, read on the forward strand.
ATGTTTTTCCGCCAGGTTGCGTAACTGGACGTGGTGTTCGTCATAGCGCTTTTTCAGTTCGTTGTTGGTTTGATTGGCCCGTTGCTCGGCCTTTTCGATAAAAGATCGGTGCAACTCCGGAATACGCGCTTCGAAGCGCTCCTCTTCGGCATGGGCCTCCTGCAGAGCTCCCTGGATGATCCGGTCACGCTCTTCATCGGCTTGTCGCACGATCGCTTCCGCCTTGCGTTCGGCATCCAGCAGGCGTTGTAGTGTCTGATCCATAAGCCTCCCCGTTGTTACCCGATTAACAGTTTAGCAACTACCAATGTACTGTATATTGCGAATTATCAGCTTGTGCGGTTATTTATGTTTAAGGCGGTACTGTCTGGGCGACGCGTTTTTCGGTTTAACGGCGGGTGAGTTCATGCCGGCGGCGTGCGGTAGTGTTGTATAACGGATAGGAAACTCAGCGGCGAAATGGTGGTCATACCCCTGGTGCAGCCGGTGCTGCCAATCTACCTTGACAGCCGTCTGTAAAAAGAGGATTGTTCCGCGTCATGACCCCTGGGCAGAAAAAACTGATCGCGATTTGTCTGGCACTGTTTGTCAGTCTGTTGCCGTTCAGGTTCAGTTATGCCCTGCCGCAGAGTAGTACCGATTCGCACGTAGCCCCCCATCAGCACAGTTTCCAGTCTGGTTGCACGAGGATAACCAGCGGGGGCGAATGCGCCGCCGTGACCGGAAACGCCCAGACCGGTGACCAGACCGGTGAGAAGTGTTGCAGCCACCACTGTGACAGTTCATTTGGGGCGCAAATATGCATCGATGTCGGTTATCGGTTTCAGATCCCCTCCGGCCGCTTGTACCCGAATACCCACCGTGTCTGGACTCCCGGTCCCGTACCCCCCACGCTTTTGCATCCACCTTCCACGTTCGCCTGATCACATCGCCGGGTGCCTTCGGACTCCCGAGCCAATACATGGCAGTCAATGCCAGCCAAAAGGTATAGGGCCTGCGGGCCATACGTTGGAGAGCGTGTTTTGAAATTGCAGATAATGGTCACGGGATTATTGTCCCTCTTGTTGGTTGCCTGTTCCGATGAGCAGCCCAGTTCCCAGGCGGCTGTCGCCAAAGTCGAGGCGCCACAGGCCGCCGCGGTAGTCAAGTCTTGGTATAAATTTGAACAGGTCAGCGCCGGTGCCCGGATTTTCCAGGAAAATTGCGCTACCTGCCATGGTAAGCAGGCCCAGGGTGCCGACAACTGGCGTCAGGCCGGTCCCGACGGCAAGTATCCGGCCCCGCCGCTCAATGGCAGCGGACACGCCTGGCATCACCCGCTGAATATCCTGTTTCACACCATCAAGAACGGCTCTCCCGGTGGCCAGGGCAACATGCCGGCCTGGGGGGCCAAACTGTCGGACGAAGAGATTATCGCCACCATCGCCTGGATTCAGTCGAAATGGCCAAGAGAGATTTATCAAAATTGGGTTCAGCGTGATGCGGCGGCTCGGTCCAGTAAGGGGTAATGCATGAGTAAAATATTTAAATTCAACGGCTTGCGATTAGTTTTTGTGGGTGTGGTCGGTGTCTGTTTAGTGTTGATGGTTGGGCAGTCGGCAATGGCCCACGGTAATGCGACCGGGGTGGTCAAGCAGCGTATGGACTTGATGAGCGGCATCGGTAAAAAGATGAAAAGCATTGCGGCGATGGTAAAGGGCAAAGCGCCATTTAATCCTGAGTCCATCGGGCTGGACGCGGCCGGGATCGGACAGGTATCGCCGGAGATCAAAACGCTGTTTCCGGCGGGCAGTTTGCACAAACCGAGCGAGGCGTTGCCGGTCATTTGGGACGATTGGGAGCGCTTCACCAGCTTGACGGTGCGTCTGGAAACGGAGGCGAATAACCTGCAGGCGGCGGCCTTGCAGGGGGATAAAAAGGCCGTGACACGCCAGTTCGTATCCTTGGGTAAGGTGTGCAGCAGTTGCCATACCGATTTCCGAAAGAAAAAGGAGTGAGCATGACAAGGTTTGGCTTACCGCTCCTGGCATCAATTCTGCTGCTGTCGCTCACGGCTAACGTGCAGGCAGATGAGTCGTCGGCTAGCCGGGGGGAATATCTGCTTAAGTTGTCCGGCTGTGCCTCCTGCCATACCCGGGAAGGCGGCCAGCCGCTGGCCGGTGGTCTGAAAATGGAGACGCCGTTTGGCACCTTCTATACCCCCAATATCACCCCCGATCCAAAAACCGGTATCGGCAACTGGAGCGACGATGATTTTATCCGGGCATTGACCGAGGGTGTTGCGCCGGATGGCAGCCACTACTACCCAGCCTTCCCCTACACCTCCTACAGTCGTATGAGCAGGCAGGACCTGCGCGATTTGAAGGCGTACCTGGATAAAGTACCGGCGGTGCAGGTTGCGGCACCGGATCATGATCTGAAGTTTCCTTTTAACCTCCGTGTGCTGCTGGGTCCCTGGAAATGGGTCAATTTTGAACCGGACAGGCTGCAAACGGTGCCGCAAAAAAGCGCGGCCTGGAATCGGGGGCGCTACATCGTGCAGGGGCCGGGACACTGCGTTGAGTGCCACACCCCGAGAAATCGTCTCGGCGGGCTGGAACGGGAGCAGGCGCTTATGGGCAATCCGCAAGGCCCGGATGGTGAAGTGGTACCACCGATCGTGCCGACGAAAAAGCCATTTAGCGAATGGGGGCGGGAGGATATCGTTTTTGCCCTGCAAACCGGCATGAAACCGGACGGAGACTTTCTCGGCGGTACCATGGGGCACGTCATTGAAAACAGCACAGGAGCGCTAACAGAGTCGGATCTCAAGGCTATTGCCGAATATCTGTTGGATCCAAGGGAGCCTTTATGAGTCGCGATCAATTTATCAAGATGCGTGGTGCCTGGGACACCCGCCACTGGATCAAAGTGCCGGGACTCTCCCACGCAGCGGATGCTCTGCAACTGGAACAGTGCTTGACCGAACTGGATGGTGTGCAACGGGTACAGATTGTGCCGGACAGGCGGCGGATTCGGGTTACCTATGACCAGACCCAAACCGATTACCAAACGATACTGGAGCGCCTGGCCGCTATCGGTTTTCCGGCCTCAGAGAGTTGGTGGTCCGCCCGTAAGGCCACCTGGTTTCAATATCTGGATCGCAATGCAAGGGACAATGCCCAGGCGCCGGAGCCGCCCTGTTGCAGCAATCCAAAGGGAATAAGTGCCGGCAAGGTGCGAAAAAAGTAGTGAGGTCGAGCACGATTTCAGTGTGTTGTAAGCGCCTCCCTGAACAACAAGGTAATCGATATGTTTAACAAAATATGCCTGCTCTTGTTGCTGGTGATCAGTCAAACCATCAGCGCGGAGACAGGGAGAGCACCGACCGCTGACCAAGTGAACGCAGGTAAAGTCCTTTATCAACGCTACTGCGTGGCCTGCCATGGCGAAAACGGCGTGGGTGAAGCGCCTATACCGGACACCATCCGGGCACCCGGTTACTTCACCGCCATGCCACTTGACGAGCAATCCCACGCCTGGCATCACAGTGATGAACAGTTGCAGGAGACCATTTTGCAGGGGTTGCAGCGCACCCAGCGGATGCCGGCCTGGAAAGCGGTCATTACCCCTGATCAGGCCGCCCTGTTGGTGGCTTATATCAAGAGTCTCTGGAGCCCGCGGATAGTGGCTTGCCAGGGGCCGCGGCACATGAGCTGTATGTAGGCGGGATGGCAAGATGTTTGCCAGTTGAGTGGGATCAAGGCAAGAAGCGCTGGTTTTATTAACCTAATTGGCCCCGTTTCATCTCAGTGGGAAACTGTCATCCATGGCTGTACGACTTGCTGCAATTAGTTGGAAAGCACTGCTGTTCGGCGGTGCCACGATCTTGATTCTGGGGCTCATGATGCAGCTCGCTTTCCTGATAATAGCGGTCTGGCAGGTGATGCTGATCAAACGGTTTCCCGAATCGACCGCTTGGGCACAGGCGGGGCTCTATCTGATCGGTGTACTGTTGTTCTTTACCACGATGGCGGTCGGCGGTTATGTGACGGCCCGGGTGGCTGGTCGGCGGCTGATTTGGCACGGAACGGTGGTAGCCGTGACCGCCGGCAGTGTCTCTTTTATTCAGTCCCTGAATGTGGGAGGGTTGACGCTGTCCGGGGCGTTGCTGTTTCTACTGGGTATCCCGTTTACCTTGGTCGGCTGCTGGATCAGCCGTCGACGGCATGCTCACGGTGACGGCTGATCCGGTGCGTGGTGGCTGCGGTCAGCGCCTGACAATGAATTCGCAATTCAACGCTTTATTCGTGACTTGATTTGCATGAAAACGGTCATTTATGGTGGTTGCCCCGGGTCAATATAAGACCTGGTTAAACCCGCTTGCGTTGGCCGCTTTTGCTCCACTAGAGTAGTCAGGGACGGTGAATCGTCTATGCTTTCTCTGCTGTTGGCCGGGTCAATCGATAGCAGCTTAATAGCCCTGAATCTGTAAGGAATTCCCCTATGAGCACGATGAAAGAGATAGTGGTACTGAGTGCGGTACGGACGGCGGTTGGTAGTTATGGTGGCGGACTGAAGGATGTGCCGGTAGTGGATCTGGCGGCGACCGCTGTACGCGCAGCGGTGGAACGTTCCGGGGTAGCTCCGGCCGATGTCGGACACACCGTGTTGGGCCATGTTATCCATACCGAACCACGGGATATGTATATTTCCCGTTATGCTTCCGTTACCGGCGGCCTGCCGGTCGAAACCCCGGCGTTTACCCTCAACCGGCTGTGCGGCAGTGGTCTGCAGGCCATTGTCTCGGCGGTCCAGCAGATCGAAACCGGCCATTGTGATGTGGCGGTAGCCGGTGGCGCGGAGAACATGAGCCGGGCCGGATACCTCACCCCCAGCCTGCGTTGGGGCGCACGCATGAGTGATGCGCAAATCGTGGATATGATGGTGGGGGCGTTGACCGATCCGTTTGAAGGGATACATATGGGCGTGACGGCGGAGAATATCGCCGAGAAGTGGGGCATCAGCCGGGAAGAGCAGGATGCGCTGGCTGTCGAGTCCCATCGGCGTGCCGCCCAGGCTTGGGAGAACGGTTATTTCAGCGAACAGATCGTGCCGGTGGAGTTGAAGAGCCGCAAGGGCACCACTCTGTTTGAGCGTGATGAGCATTTCCGTGCCGATGCCAGCATGGAAGGGATGGCCAAATTGCGAACTGTGTTCAAAAAGGACGGTACGGTGACCGCCGGCAACGCCTCGGGTCTGAACGACGCCGCCTCGGCCGTGGTGCTGGCCACTGCCGAGTATGCGGAGACCCGGGGGATCAAACCACTGGCCAGATTGGCGGGGTACGCTCACGCCGGTTGTGAACCGGCCTATATGGGGATCGGGCCGGTGCCGGCTGTAAAACGCCTGTTGGAACAGACCGGTCTCACGGTGGATGATTTCGATGTGTTGGAAGTCAACGAAGCGTTTGCCGCCCAGGCGATCGCGGTCTGCCGTGATCTGGGATTACCCATGAATAAAACCAATCCCAACGGCAGTGGCATCTCATTGGGTCATCCTATCGGTGCCACAGGCAGTATCGTTACCACCAAGGCGATACATGAACTGCGCCGCACCGGTGGTCGTTATGCGTTGGTCACCATGTGTATCGGTGGCGGGCAGGGAATTGCCGCCGCTTTTGAACGCCTCTAAGCAGAACCCAGGCTGGTATTGAATCCCTGGCCGGGATACGCCACGATGGGTCTCGCCGCTAAGACGCGGTGAGATCCATCTGCTATTGTGGCCGTAAGTTGCGCCACCCATTTCACAGGACTGCCATGACCAGAAAGGCACATAGTTTATGACTGGCTTTAACCTGGGAAGCATTATCAATTGGATAGGCCTGTTCGGGATTGCGGTGTTTGCCATATCCGGTTCCCTGGAGGCGGCCAGAAAAGAGATGGATATTCTCGGCTTTTTGCTGATTGGCAGTGTGACCGGCCTGGGAGGCGGCACTCTACGGGATCTGTTGATGGGGTCGACGCCGGTATACTGGATCCAGCAACCGGAGATGGTGATGATCTGCCTGGTTGCCTCGGTGGTCACCTATTTCACCGCGCCTTTTCTCGCATCCCGCTATCGGGCACTGATCTGGATGGATGCCATCGGGCTGTCCACCTTCGCAATCACCGGGACGGCCATCGCCCTGGACCAGGGAGCCTCTCCCCTGATAGCGGTCTGTATGGGGGTCATGAGTGCTACCTTCGGCGGCATTATTCGCGATGTGCTCTGTGCCGAATCGCTGGTGCTGTCATCCCGCGAACTCTACGTCACGACGGCGGTTGCCGGTGCCTCCGCTTATCTGCTGCTACAGATGTTGAATCTGGGTGAAACCTTGGCCACGCTCGGCGCTTTCGCCATCGGATTCGGCCTGCGCTCGGCGGCTATCGTATTTGGTCTGACATTGCCCCGTTATCAGCGTCCGGAAGTTTAAGCGGGTAAGCGGTTCATGCCAGCCGCGTCGGCTCTTCGTCACTCAACTGATACAGCTTGGCGGCGATACCCATGCTAAAGATAGAGAAGTTTTCGATATCTCCCCATTCGTCGGCCGAGCCCATCACTTTTTCTTGATTATCCAGTAGGACGCGGATGCGGTAGCGCCCCTGTTGGCGCTGTGACGGGGGATTTACTTCGGCGGTGACATAGAGGCAGGGGTGCTGTGCGCCTTCATCAATCAGCGCCATGATATAACGGTATTCAGTGGGATCATCCGTCTTAATGTCGCTGAGAATATTGACGATGAATGAGCCCAATTGATAGCGCCTCTGGGGCAGGGCTGTCTGGATGTGGGGCGTTGTCATACGGCGACTCGCAGGGCCAAGGAGTTATTGCCCCTCATTATGGCGGATCTTCTCCGTGGTTGCAGCCCGGAGGCAGTTGACCCTGGCTGGATATTCAGTAGTTGATGAAATAATAACCATGATATTCTGGTCACTATAGATAACGTGGGATGAATGACGTCATCCTTCAGACAAATGCACAGGAAATGGCCGAAAAAGCCGACAATTGACGATGAAAACAGCGAAACGACCCCGATGGGTGTTACCGATACTGATGCTGTGTCTGATACTGCTGCCCGCAATTGGGTGGGCGGACATGATAGAAGGGCGTATCAATGGCTTGGGATGCGCCTCAAAGGGGAAGCTGTGTCCAACCGGTAAAAACGACCCTCATGTGTTGCTGGAAAGGGACTTTGTCGTTCAGACCGCCGATGGTCATTACTTCTATATCACCAATATCGACTGGAAGACCAAGCTCAAGTATGTGCTGCGGACAGTGCGGGTGGTGGGTCAATTCAGTGATCGGTCATCGGCTATCGCCGCGGATGAGTTGTGGGTCAAGCAGGCGGATGATTATAAACTCATGTGGAGTCTGGAGATGGCGAGAGAGAAACAGCGCCGGGACCAGAAAATTTGGGAACAACAACGGCTGCATCAGCAAAATTATTGATTATGTATTCGTCGACCGACAAGCAATTAAAACAGGTTAACATGCTGAGAGGGATGCTTCCCTGGCGTTGGGCCGGCTTGGGGTTGTTCCTGTTGTTGGCTGTTGCCGGGGGCCTGTTGTTGTCGGGCCATGCCTCAAGCAGTCCGCAACGCTTTCACCAGTTGGAGCGGATGACCGGTAACGTACCGGCTCCGGAGATGTCCTTGCCAACCCTAGACGGAGTGCTCCATCGCTTGGGGGATTATCAGGGGCGGGTTGTGGTGCTCAATTTCTGGGCGACCTGGTGTGCACCTTGCCGACGTGAGATGCCTTCCCTGGAGCGCGCATGGCAGCGGTTGAAAGCAGCCAATGTCGCCGTTTTGGGGATCGCGATCCAGGATGACCCGGAGATGGTCAAGCGTTTTCGAAAAGAGAGCGGCATCACTTTCCCCATCCTGATGGATCAGGAGGGCGACCTGTCGCAGCGCTGGCCGTTCTCAGGCATACCGGCCACCTTTGTCCTCGATCGTCAGGGGCGGATTGTCTACCGTGCCATGGGGCTGCGTGAATGGGACCATGATGCGATTCTTAGCCGTATAATCACTCTGTCAGAAACGCATTGAGTAATGGTCCTCGGCATTCGACTGAAGGCCAATTAATTGATTAAGCTGCATTTATTTACCTGTGCAGGGTTGGGTTTGCCCGGCTATTCGGGGATCAGCCTGCAGGTATTGCCGCTCTAGATAGCGGATGATTTCTGTTGACTCATACAGCCACCGGGTGCCGTGCTCATCATCTTCAATCCTCAAACAAGGGACCTTTATCGCTCCACCGCCCGTTAACAACGCTTCACGGTGTTGCGGGTCACCTTTGGCGTCCCGGGTCTCGATATTCAGTGTGTGTCGTTTGAGAAAACGGCGTACCTTGACACAAAACGGACAGGCCTTGAATTGGTAAAGGGCGAGATGACGGGTCTGTTGATCCAGTGCCGTTTGCTTTTCGGTGGGGCGCGTCACTCCGCGAGGGCGGGTGAGGGCGTCAGCCAGTAGGATTAGGCGTCCAAGAATCCAACGAACTATGCTCATGCGATACTCCGGTTACTTACGATCAAACCGGCGCATCCTAACATGCGTAGCGGGCGAAATTTCCACGCATAATTCATGACTATTGATGCGGGTCGGTATCCGGTGGAAGCGGTGGTGAAAGTGGACGGATCGTCGCTCGGCCAGGTCAAGGTGTATTACGGTAACTCGTTTGCACAACGTTGCGGTGAATCGCTATTCGGTATGCCCGTATGTGAACTTTCTCCAAGGATTTTTTCCTTTTTTTTGAAGAGATTAAATCAAGTTCGTGATACGCTACGTTGAAAGTGTAAATGGGGGGGTGTTCGGTGCTTGCCTGGAGATGAAATCTTCCGGCGGTTCCGATAGTAGTAAGACTTAAATTTTTGCCAGGGAGGCGTCACTCATATACCCAATAACGCGTGAGTTATTTTTTTATTCCCACATATAAAAAAACAATCTATGCCTGTTGAAAAAGTAACGGTTCTACCAAGATCTGAATTGACCAGTCTGAAATGGATGATCTTAATTGGTGGAGTGGTTGCTGTTTTTACGGTGTTGGTTGTTTCCATCTATCTGCATATTGCGCTGGAACGAGAAGCGGTCCAGAGCTGGCAGGGTCAAAATCTTCCGTTGGCTAGGGCATTGGCCGGACGGGTCGATCAGGAAATTCAAAAGGCCAAGGAGGCGCTACGCCTTGTTGCCGAGTTACCATCGTTCCAGAAACGGCTGGACACGGCGGAGATTAAGCAGGCGATTGGTGGTGTGCCTGAGTCGTCCGATACGGTCAAGCGTCACATCCTGCAAAAACTGCTGGCGGAATACCCCGGTTTCTCCGTTCTGTTCATGTTGGCCACCAATGGCGATCACTATCTGGCCGAGCCTTTCTCGGTGCAGCGTTCAATCACCAAGTACAACATGAGTGATCGCCCCTATTTTCAGGAGACGAAGCGCATTGGGGATACGGTGATATCCGGTAGTTATCACGGCGCTGATGGCAAATTGGCCGTTGCTATCGATACGCCGATTAAAGGAAGCGACCATGAGATCATCGCCCATCTGGGGGGAGTGTTTCATCTGGAGCGTCTCTCCCAGTTGATCGGTCAGTTTTCCGTGGCGTCATTCGATGAACTGTTCCTGTTGGATCGGGAAGGAAATTTAATCGGCCACAACAACAAAAGCTGGCTGGTGCCTGATCGTCGGAACGTTTTCTTGCGTCGGCCGGAACTGCACACATTGCAAGAGTCGCTGACGGGCGACGAGGCGCAAAAAATAAGCTATCAAACGTTGCGTGATGGCGAGAGGGGCACTTCGTACCACACCTTCAGAATACCCCTCGAATCCGGTTGGCAGCTGGTGGCGATGCGTGACCGGGAGTCGCTACTGGACAGTATTCAACCCCGCTCCAATACCATTACCGCCACCACGGCGCTTATTCTGCTCTGCATTGCCGGTTTTGGCTTGGCCTTTGTCAATTCAGTCGGCAAACGCTGGGAGCTGGCCGAAACCACACTGAAGTTGGCTAAGGAAGAGCTGGAAAAGGAGGTTGAAACCCGTACCCATGAGTTACTCGCGTCCCATGAGCACATTGAACTGCTGCTCGCCTCAACCGGGGCCGGTATCTTCGGGATCGATCTGGCCGGTCGCTGCACGTTCTGCAATGTGGCCTGTATCGAAGCACTGAATTATCGCAGTGATCGAGAGTTGCTGGGGAAACACTTCACCGAATTCATCCAGCAACGCCGGGTTGACGGTATCCCTTATGATCCCGAAGAATCGCCGATTCTTGATGCGATCCGCCGAAACACCAAAGTATATGTGGAACATGAAATCTTCTGCATTACGGAGGATGAATGTCTGGTGGTGGAGTATCGCGCCTTTCCCATGCGTCGACAGGGCGAGGTGGTGGGGGCTGTGGTTACCTTTAACGATATCAGCGCCCGAATTCATGCCCAGGAAGCACAGGCAGACAGTGATGCTCGCTTCCATTCCCTGTTTACTCAATCCAATGACGCCATTTTTCTGTTAAATCCTGAAACCGGTCACTATCTCGACGCCAACCGGGCCGCGGAGAAACTGACCGGCCGCCCGGTGGATGAGTTGATCACCTTAACCACTTCGGATGTCTGTCCGAAGGGGGCGAAACGGCGTCTCAACCAGGCAGGGAGTATCGATTCAACCTGTGACATGGGAGAAGTGGTCTATCTGCGACCGGATGGAACGGAACGTATCGCCCTGTTAAGCGTGGTGCCGCTTGCGGGTAGTCTGGTATTTGGTATTGCCCATGACATTACCGATCAACTGGCTACGGAATTGGCGATCAGACAGAGTGAGGCACGCCTTCGCGCGCTTTCCGAAGCGGCTTTCGAAGCGATATTTATCTCCGAAAATGGCGTCTGTCTGGGGCAGAATCTGACAGCTGAAAAACTGTTTGGCTACACGCTGGACGAGGCGATTGGCCGGTCCGGCATGGAGTGGGTTGCGCCCGAATCCCGTGAGTTGATTAAACAGAAGATGGCGAGCGGCTACACCGAGCCCTACGAAGTGCTGGCGTTACGCAAGGATGGCACGACTTTTCCGGCCGAGATACGCGGCCGCTCCATGGCCTATCAGGAGAGGGAGGTCCGTGTAACGGCACTGCGGGATATTTCAGATCGCCGTGAAGCCGAGCTTAAACTGCAACGTTCCAACACCTTGCTGCACGCCGTCATCGATCAGGCGCCTTTTGCCATTACGCTGAGTGAGGGGACATCCCAGGATTGGACATTGACCCTGGCAAATCAGGAGGCACAACGCATAACCGGTGCGGCGGCCGAACAGCAACGCAAGATACGTTTCCTGGATGGAAAACTGGTAGAGACGCACCCTCGAACCTGGCGGATGCTGCACCCGGACGGCACGCTCATCGAGGTGCAAGACACGCCGCTGGTAAAGGCGATGGAGGAGCAGCGGGTTACGCGTAACAAGGAGATGATTATCCGTCGTGCAGACGGACTTGAAACCTTTGTACTGGCCAACGCTTCGCCCATCTATGGTGAGGACGGCAGCCATATTGCCGGTATCTTTACCTATCCCGATATTACTGAGCACAAACGAACCGAAGAGACTATCCGAACCCTCTCCCAGGCGATGGAGCAGAGTCCGGTATCGGTCATCATTACCGATCTGGAAGGCGTCATCGAATATACCAATAAAGGGTTCGAGCGCTCCTCGGGCTATCTGTCTGAGGAGGTAAAGGGGCAGCACACACGGCTACTGGGTTCGGGATATACACCGCCAGAAACCTACCGGGATTTGTGGGCGACCATCACCCGCGGCGAATCTTGGCAGGGAGAGTTTCAAAACAAGCGCAAAGATAGCTCGCTGTTCTGGGAGTATGCGCATATCTCTCCCATTTTTGATACGCAGGGCAGGATTCGCCGCTACTTGGGAGTGAAAGAGGATATCACCTTACGTAAGGTGCAGGAGGAGAAGATCCTGCATCAAGCACACTACGATAGCCTGACCGGCCTGCCCAATCGTTTCTTGTCTCTGGATCGACTTTCACAGATCATCCGCGGCGCGTTGCGTGAGGGACACCAGGCGGCGGTTCTGTTCCTCGATCTGGATGATTTCAAGAAGGTGAATGATACGCTTGGGCATGAGGTGGGTGATCAAGTAATCGAAGAGGCGGCGCGACGGGTTAGCTGTGCGATACGGGATGAGGATACGGTGGGCCGGCTGGGTGGTGACGAATTTATCGTGCTGCTTTCCCATCTGCATGACAAGTACGATGCACAACGGGTTGCGGAAAAAATCCTGAGTGCCTTCAGGACGGTATTCAGTCTTGGCGACCGGGAGATTCTGTTGACCACCAGTATCGGCATCTCGATCTTCCCTGATGATGGGGACACCGCCAAAATCCTGCTACGCAATGCGGATACCGCCATGTATTACTCCAAGTCGGTGGGTCGCAACGCTTTCAACTTCTATACCGACGCCATGAATCAGGATGTATCGCGCCGGGTCGAGTTGGAAGAGCAACTGCACACCGCCCTGGAGAATCAGGAGTTTTATCTGCTCTATCAACCGATCGTGAATATCTATACCCAGGATATAGTGGGTGCCGAAGCACTACTGCGTTGGAATAATCCGAAACTGGGGCAGGTGGAACCCTCGGAATTTATTGAAATCGCCGAGCGCACCGGTCGTATTGTCCCAATCGGTGAATACGTGCTGCGCCAAGCCGTACAACAGGCGTACCATTGGTATAAGTGTAATAAGCAGACCTTCAGGGTAGCGGTGAATGTATCACCGGTACAGTTGAAGGATGGTGATTTCCCCTCAATGGTAGAGGCTATTCTCAAAGAGTATGGGTTGCCCGGTCGTTTCCTGGAAATCGAAGTGACCGAGAATGTGCTGCTAAGTGAAAAGATCAATGCGGTGGAGATTTTGAACGGGCTGCGGGATCTGGAAATCTCTCTCTCTATGGATGATTTCGGAACCGGCTACTCTTCGCTCAGCTATTTACGCCACTATCATTTCGATACGTTAAAAATCGATCGCAGCTTCGTGCGTGATATCACCACCGATCCGGATGATCGGGAACTGGTGGTGGCTACCATCTCCATGGCTCGCAGTCTGGGGCTCAAGGTGATAGCGGAAGGGGTGGAGAGTGCGGAACAACTTGCCATACTGCAGACCGAAAAGTGCGACTTTGCCCAAGGTTACTATTTCAGTAAGCCGATTTCCGAGGCATCGCTGGAACGGTTGTTCATGAGTTAAGAAGTTTCTGATTACGTCAGAACTTCCCTCAGTGGTTTTCAGGCGATAGCTCGACGCCATCTAATCAATATGAATCATTCAGGAACGATGATGATTGAAATCGTACAGGCTGACTTTTCACAAGCGTTACATGCGGCCGCACTGGTGGCGTTGATGGATGCCTATGCCGGCGATCCCATGGGCGGAGCCGCACCGCTTGAAGAATCCGTCAGACGGAATCTGGCGGCGGCGCTGCAGCAGCGCCAGGATGCCGTGAGTATTTTGGCATTTGATGGGGATCTTCCCGTTGGGTTGGTAAATGCATTCGAGGGGTTCTCCACCTTTCGCTGCAAAGCCTTACTCAATATCCACGATGTCGTGGTGATCGAGGGTTATCGTGGCCGAGGTATCGCCCGGGAAATGCTGCAGGAGGTTGAATCATTGGCTCGATCCCGGGGTTACTGCAAATTGACGCTGGAGGTGCTGGAAGGCAATCGACAGGCTCAGACTGTGTACCAACGGGCCGGTTTTGCCGGGTATCAGTTGGACCCGGCGAAAGGGCGGGCGCTGTTCTGGGAAAAGAAATTGAGCTGACAGCACATGTGCGACAACCGCTTAAGGGCAACCCCCTGGGTCGCCCGGCGGACTAAAAAACATTAATGATTGTGAACATCTACCTGTACTTTCGATACGGTGAGCAGGATGCTCTCTGATCAATGTCGCAACAGATCAAACGGTTGTACATCCACGAGATCTCCAGGGCGGATATCGCTGCTCTCGTCGGATAAACAGATCAGGCAGTTACCGCGGCTCATGGAACTGAGTACGCCGGAACCCTGACGCCCGGAACTGTTGACCACCAGCTCGCCTCCTTCGTCCAGTGACAGAATGCCGCGTTGGTACTCGGTACGTCCCGGCAATTTGCGCAGTGGGGACCCGGCCTTGACCCGGAGTGTAGGGGTTAACTGTTCCTGTTTGCCCTGCAGACGCCGAATTGCCGGACGTGCAAATTGCAGGAAAGTGATCATGACCGCGACCGGATTACCGGGTAAGCCAAAAAAGCAGGCGTCACCAATATGGGCGAAGGTAAGGGGGCGTCCCGGTTTGATCGCCACCTTGGAGAAGTGTACGGTGCCCAACTGATGGATATTTTCGGCGATGAAATCGGCTTCGCCGACGGAGATGCCGCCGGAGGTGAGTACCAGGTCAGCCTCGCTGGCAGCCTGGAGCATGGCGTCGCGGATGGCCTCCGCTTCGTCCGCGATCACCCCCATGTCGATCACGTCGGCGCCCAGTTCGCTGAGCATGCCGAACAGCGTATAGCGGTTACTGTCATAAATTTGCCCCTCTTCCAGCGGCTGGCCGATACTGCGGATTTCATCGCCACTGGAGAAGAAGGCTACACGTACACGGCGGTACACCTTTACTTCCGGGATACCGAGTGAGGCGAGCAGACCCAGCTGTGCCGGCCCGATCTCATCCCCCGGCTGTAAAACGATCGAATCTACCTGGATATCCTCACCGGCCTGACGCACATTGGCGCCCGGTTTGGAGCGGTTGTCGATAATCGCCTCGTCGCCTTCACGCTCCACCCACTCTTGCATAATCACGGTATCGGCGGCTTGTGGAACCTTGGCGCCGGTCATGATGCGAATGCATTCGCCCCGGTTCAGTTCGCCCTGATAGGGTTGTCCGGCAAAGGCGCTGCCCACCACTTTGAGCCGGCACGTGCCGGCGGCCGGAATGTCTTTGCCGAAGAGGGCATAGCCATCCATGGCGGAATTGCGATAGGCCGGGACATTGATCGGTGAATGGATGGGCTGCGCCAGTACCCGCCCCAGTGCGTTACGCAGTGGAATCGCTTCGCCACCCTGAACCGGTTGAGTATTCGCGGCGATGACCTTGAGGGCATCGCTGGCGCTGATCGAACTGTCGGTGGCATCCATGCAGCAGTCGCTGGGCTTGTTACTGTCGGTCATGATCGATATCTGTAGTCGGGTGCTTAAAGGGCTTCGAATGGTTGGATAAATTACCGAATAACGCGGAGGAAAACCAACTTAATCTGGGATTAAGTGTAGCAAGGCGTGGCTAGCCGGTCGTTCCATCGACCAGTTCAATAACACGACTGTTTTCTGCCTGCAGCGGTTTGGTGGTCAATTCCCCGTTATAAAGATGGATGTGGCGACTCAGGTTCAGTCGCCCAATCTGGGGCTCATGGCTGGTATAGATCACGCCAATCTGCTGTTGCTGCAGTTGGTTGATCAGATCGTAACAGATCCCGCGCGAGCGCTTGTCGAGATTGGAAACCGGTTCGTCCAGCAGCATCAGGCGGGGAGCCAGTACCCAGGCGCGCGCAATCGCCACCCGCTGTTTTTCGCCGCCGGATAGTTCCTGGCAATTTCGCTGTGCCAGATGCTCCAGGGAAATCAATTCCAACGCTTCGCCAACCCGGGTGCTGATCGCCTGTCGCCCTAGTTTTTTACGCTTCAATCCGTAGGCGATATTTTCCGCCACCGAACAGTCGAACAGATAGGGGTGCTGGTGCAGATAGCAGATATGCTCACGCAGGAAACGGTAGCTTTGCCGCCATTTGCGTTGCTGGTCGTCGATCTGAAAACCCACCTGTTGGGGTTTCAGCAGTCCGGCAAGGATACGCAGCAGGGTGGTCTTTCCCGAACCGTTTTGGCCTGTCAGGAGGGTGAGTTCACCGGGTTGGAAAGCCAGCGAAATATCCTTGAGGATGGGCCGGTCTCCCCGGTTAAAGGAGAGTCGTTCCAGTTTCAGCCAGGGACGGGTGCGATCAAGTGTCACTGGATTACCTCGCCTTTACCCTGTATTTGGCCGAGCAATATATTCAGGAACAGCGCCATGCACAATAGCACCAGTCCCAGGGCGATGCCTTCGGCAAAGCTCCCCTTGCTGGTTTCGAGTGCAATGGCAGTAGGGATATTACGGGTGTAATTCAGAATATTGCCGCCCAGCATCATGGAACTGCCGACTTCGGCAATGATACGCCCAAAACTGGCTACCAGGGCGCCGACCAGTCCGAAACGGGTCTCATGCAGGATGGTCAGCAGTGCGCGTAGCGGGCTGGCGCCCAGCGTTAGCGCGGTCTCCCAGGCGCGTCGGTCCGAAGCCTGTAGCGCGGAGTGGGCCATGGCGACCAGCAGCGGAAAGCAGAGGCACATCTGGCCTATGATCATGGCGTCCTGGGTAAACAGCAGTCGCCAAGAGCCTAACGGGCCGGCTTTGGAGAGCAGGATATAAAGCGTCAATCCCACCACCACGGCGGGGATCGAGAGAGCGGTATTGAATATCGATACCAGCAGGCGGCGGCCGGGGAATTTGACGTAAGCCAGGAAAAAGGCCACCAGTATGCCAAAAGGGGCGGCGTAGAGCAGGGCACGCACTGAGACGCTGAAAGAGATACCAATGATGGTCCAGAGCGCGCTATCTCCGGTAAACAGCAGATAGAGGGCCTGGTAACTTGCAGCGCTCAGTGATTCCACGAAGTACCTATTTCAACAGCAGGGGGATAAACAGCGGCTCACCATGCAGACGATAATCCCTGATCAGTTCCTGGCCCGGTTTCGAACTGACCCAATCGATCAGTTTCTTGGCATCGGCATAATTGGTGTCCGGGTGTTTGGCCGGATTGACGGCGATCACGCCATAGGGGTTGCTCAATTTATTGTCGCCTTCATTCAGCAGTGCCAGTTCCACTTTGTCCTTATAGGCCAACCAAGTGCCGCGGTCGGTCAGGGTATAGCCGTCGAGTTCGCTGGCCATCTGCAACACCTTGCCCATGCCTTGGCCCGCTTCAATATACCAGCTTCCGTTCGGTTGTATATGGGCGGCTTTCCAGAGAGACTTCTCTTTCTTATGGGTGCCTGAATCGTCACCACGGGAGACGAACTTGGCTTTCGCGCTTTGAATCTTCGCCATCGCTTCGGTTACCGACTTAACGCCTTTGATGGCAGCGGGATCGCTTTTCGGTCCGACAATAACAAAATCGTTATACATAAACTGGATGCGGTCGGTGCCGAAGCCTTCGTTGACAAATTTCTCTTCGGCTGATGCGGCATGCACCATCACCACGTCCACGTCGCCGTCACGCCCCATCTTCAGGGCCTTACCGGTGCCGACGGCAATAACATGTACTTCGATGCCGGTCTGTTTCTGAAATTCGGGCAACAGAATATCCAGCAGGCCGGAGTTCTGCGTACTGGTGGTAGTGGCCATACGGAGCGGTGTGGCCTGGACGGCGACGGCCAATGACCAGAGCAGGCAGAGGGCGAACAAGAGTCGGATTTTTTTATACATGGGTACATATCCTTTTGGGTGTCAGTGGTGGCAGGGAAACCGCCGTGTTGGATTCATGGAGGATGAATCGTATCTATGCCGTTGGACCGGGTCTGTCACCACACAAATAGTTGCGATTGTAATGAATATGGCTAACGCCTATGGCGTTATGTTTTATATCACATAACGAATGCCGCCAACAACGCTGATAAATAACCGGCCACTTTTTATTGCTATGGCCCGTCACCTCGACAACAGGTAATCGATTAACGATGGATAAGTCGTGTGAATGCGCTCGTTATGCTTTAAAAAACATAACGAAATAAATAACTTAGTACCCATATGCGCTCGCAAATTCGGGTTTCTTCTTCTATATTCTTTAGGCACTAAATACGGAATCAATCAAGGGAACTACCGATTAAGGAGGATAATCGCAGATAACAATAATACTAAAGTATAAGGGCGGATTTATCCGTACTGGTTGATTGTCGAGTAGGTGGGTGATTGGCGTGAAACCGATTGACAGAGTGGAAGTGGGCAAGGTGCCATTCAATGATCGGGTTCAGGCAGTTGCGGATCGGCGAGAATGCCAGACAGGTTTTCAACACAGCAATAAGCATATAACTATTCAGAGGAGGCAATGATGCAGAGGTCGCTCTATATCTCGCCGGAAAAATGTACAGGCTGTCTACAGTGTGAAATGGCCTGCTCCTTCGAACATGAAGGCAATTTCAACCCCGCAAAATCCCGTATCAAGGTATTTACTTTTCACACCGAAGGACGGTTCGTCCCCTACACCTGTACGCAGTGCGCCGAAGCCTGGTGCAAGAGCGCCTGCCCCACTGAAGCGATTTCTCTGGATGCAGCCACGGGCGCCAAGATGGTCAACGATAACCTTTGCGTCGGTTGCAAGGTCTGCACTATCGCCTGTCCCTTCGGTACGATCAACTACAACACCGCTACCGGTAAGGTTATGAAGTGTGATCTGTGTGGCGGTGATCCCGCCTGTGCCAAGGCCTGCCCGACGCAGGCCATTACTTATATCGATGCAGAGGGGACCGGTTACGACAAGATGCGTGCCTGGGCTTCCCGTACCGATAATCAGACCGCGGCACAAGCCTAGACAAGGGAGCAGATCATGAGCTGGCAGAAAAAAATCCTGCGTGTAAATTTGACAGAAGGCAGTTGTACCCCTGAACCGCTAAATATGCAGTGGGCGGCCGATTATCTGGGGCAGCGTGGCCTGGGTTCGAAATATCTGGTAGAGGAGGTTGACCCGAAGGTTGATCCGCTGTCGCCGGACAACAAACTGATATTCGCCACCGGTCCGCTGACCGGCACCGCCTCTTCCACCAGCGCCCGCTACTCGGTGATCACCAAGGGGGCGCTCACCGGAGCCATTGCCTGTTCCAACTCGGGCGGCTATTTCGGCGCCGAGCTGAAGTTTGCCGGCTGGGACATGATCATCTTCGAGGGTAAAGCGCCGAAGCCGGTCTACCTCTATATCAATGATGATCATGCCGAGCTGATTGCGGCCGATGAGATCTGGGGCAAGAGCGTATGGGAGGCGGATAAGATCCTGCACACCAAACATCAGGACCCGCAACTGAAGATATCTGCCATCGGTCGATCCGGCGAAGAGGGTGTACTCTACGCCTGTATCGTCAATGATCTGCACCGGGCGGCGGGACGCTCCGGGGTGGGCACCGTGATGGGCTCGAAAAACCTGAAAGCGGTCGCGGTGCGTGGCACCAAAGGGGTTTCGGTAAAAGATCCGCAACGCTTCATGCAGACCGTGGCGGAAAAGAAAAAGATCCTGGCGGAGAATCCGGTGACCGGGCAAGGGCTGCCGACCTACGGTACCCAAGTGTTGATGAATGTGATCAACGAAGTGGGTGCGCTACCGACCAAGAACGCGTCGGTTGTTCAATTTGACGGAGCCTCCAATATTTCCGGTGAAGCGATGCATGAACCGCGGGGCAGCGAAGGCAAGACCAATCTGGTCACCAATCAAGCCTGCTTCGGCTGTACCATCGCCTGCGGTCGGGTGTCGCGGATCGACAAGGAGCACTACACGGTGAAGAACCGCCCCGAGTACTGGGGTGCTTCCGGCGGTCTGGAGTATGAGAACGCCTGGTCGCTGGGTGCCGATTGCGGTGTCGACGATCTGGATGCGCTCACTTTCGCCAACTACATCTGCAACGAACAGGGTTTTGATCCGATCACCTTTGGCGCTACCCTGGCGGCGGCCATGGAGCTGTACGAGATGGGCGCCATCACCGATGCCGACACCGGTGGCGTGAAGTTGAACTTCGGCTCGGCCGAAGCGCTTACCACCATGGCCGAGCAGGTGGGTAAAGCGGAGGGCTTCGGTAAGATCCTGGGTCTGGGTTCCAAACGATTGTGTGAAAAGTATGGGCATCCGGATCTCTCCATGAGTGTGAAAGGGCAGGAGTTCCCGGCCTACGATCCGCGGGGTATTCAGGGCATGGGACTCACTTATGCCACCAGTAATCGGGGTGCCTGCCATCTGCGTAGCTACACCGTGGCATCTGAGATCCTGGGTATTCCGGAGAAGACCGATCCGTTGGTTACCGAAGGGAAGGCGGGACTGGTCAAGGCGTTCCAGGATGCCACCGCCGCGGTGGACTCCAGCGGACTCTGCGTTTTTACCACCTTCGCCTGGACCCTGGAGGATTTCTATCCGCAGATCGACGCCGCCTGTGACGGTGAATGGACCCTGGAGCGCTTGGCTGAAACGGGTGAGCGTATCTGGAATATGGAGCGTCAATTCAACCTGGCCGCCGGCTTCACGGCCAAAGATGACACCTTACCTAAACGTCTACTGACCGAACCGGCTGCAACCGGTCCGGCTGCCGGCAAGGTAAATGGCCTGGATAAGATGTTGCCGGAGTATTACCAGCTGCGTGGCTGGACCAATGAGGGGGTACCCACCCCCGATACCCTGCAAAATCTCGGTCTTTCATAACGGACCGGCTTGGGTGGCATCGAGGAGGGCAGCGTTCGCTGCTCTCCTCAATCTTTATCAGGCAAGGAGTAACATTCCATGCGATATGTGGTAATCGGTGCAGGACCGGCAGGTATAACGGCCGTTGAAACGCTACGGACAGAGGATCCGCAAGGTGAGGTGATATTGATCGGTGACGAGCCGGAGCCGGCCTACTCGCGGATGGCTATTCCCTATTACCTCTCAAATAAAATAGCCGAACAGGGGACCTATCTGCGCCACGATCCCCATCACCTGGACGGATTGGGGGTTCAGCAGATAAAACAGCGGGTGACGGCGATTGATAGCGCGGCGAAAGCGTTGCAACTGGCGGGTGGAGAAAAGGTTGACTATGATCGGCTGCTGCTGGCAACCGGATCGACCCCCATCAGACCCCCGATCCAGGGGCTCGATCAGCCGGGGGTACACCACTGCTGGACCCTGGAGGATGCGCGCAATATCGCCAAGTTTGCCGAACCGGGTTCCAAGGTAGTGCTGATGGGCGCCGGATTTATTGGCTGCATCATTATGGAGGCGCTGGTGGCTCGTGGTGTCAAGCTGACGGTGGTGGAGATGGGTGACCGTATGGTGCCGCGGATGATGGACCAGGCATCCGGCAATCTGATCAAACAGTGGTGCCTTGACCAAGGGGTGGATGTGCATACCTCAACCCGGGTCATGGCGGTCGAGAACAACCCGGACGGTGATTCCCGATTCCGTCTCACCTGTGATCCGGTGGATCCCGTCGATGCCGATCTGGTGGTCGTGGCGGCCGGGGTGAAACCGACTACCGACTACCTGGCCGGCAGTGGCATCGAAATCGGACAGGGCGTAGTGGTCAATGAGTACCTGGAGTCATCGGTACCCGGCATCTATGCTGCCGGGGATGCCTGTGAAGGAATGGATTGGGGGACCGGCCAGCGGGCCGTGCATGCTATACAGCCGGTGGCCGCCGAGACCGGGCGCACCGCCGCGCTCAATATGTGTGGTCAGCCTACTCGCCACCTAGGCAGCATGGCGATGAATGTGCTGGATACCCTGGGGTTGATCTCGGTATCCTATGGCCAGTGGATGGGCGTGGACGGTGGAGATGAAGTGCATCAGATCGATGAATCGGCCTTCCGTTATATCAAGCTGCAGTTTGAAGAGGATAGATTGGTGGGTGCCATCACCCTCGGTATGACGGAACATG
The DNA here is from genome assembly GCF_050289425.1 of Sedimenticola sp. Taxonomy (NCBI): domain Bacteria; kingdom Pseudomonadati; phylum Pseudomonadota; class Gammaproteobacteria; order Chromatiales; family Sedimenticolaceae; genus Sedimenticola; species Sedimenticola sp. Next base: position 55,855 of record NZ_JBNKFS010000022.1, read on the forward strand.
TTGGGGTATTGCGAGGTCTGATTCAGAGTCGGTTGCACCTCGGCGAATGGAAACAGCATTTGATGGCGGATCCCACGCGTATAATGGAAGCGTATCTCGGTGCTACCCAGTTAACGGCTGGATAGCGGGCAGCCGCACCAGGTAAAACAGATAGTCGGAACTAAGTAAGTCATATGAAGGTTAATTTCAAATTGTACGCCTCGTTGGGGCAATACCTGCCACCCGGCAGCGTGGATCATAAAGTCGCTTTGGACGTGGCTGACGGTATGAGTCCGTCGCGCCTGCTTGAGCAGCAGGGGGTACCCCAGGCGGAGGTGCATCTGGTGCTGGTCAACGGGGTATTCATTCCTCCCAGCCAGCGGGATAACCCGCTGGTGGAGGGTGACGAACTGGCTGTCTGGCCGGCGGTGGCCGGCGGGTGAGGGTTGCTCGTATTGACCAGGAGGCGAGTGATTGAACGCCTCCATGCCCGCCAGGTTTTGTCGCGATATGGGGTTGACCCTGAACGACTTTCTCCGGTCGTTGCCTGCCGCAATTGAACCCCTCACTTTTCAGGTTGAAGGACGTGTCTTCACCATTTCCCATCCGCTCGGTTCGATCCGCATTGCGCTCGGCGAGACGGGCGAGCGGCGTATCGCTTCCCTGCGTCTGCCGGTCACGCCGGTGGAGTTCGTGTTTAGCGGGCTGGATGAAGCGGCCAGAGATCGGTTTATGCAGCGCTTCGATCGTTATTTTCACCGCGGGGGCGGTTAGCCCGGATATTTCACAAAGACGGACGACCTTTGTAAATAAAGCATTAAAGATCGACTTGTTATGCCAATATTTTACGTTTTTACAAAAGTACAGTTTGTCCTATTCGGTTTCAGAACGACTGCACCGTTGCATTTTGCCCGATCCCCCTTAAACCATAGCTACGGCTATGCTTTTACGGGCGATCGAACAAACTGCTTAGGCGCTATCGCCCTGAATCCCGAATCCTTCGCGAATTATCCGGGCTAGCAGCGGCGGCTTGGGAAAGAATAATCAGATCGAGGTTGACCCCTGTTCGGCAGACCCGGATAATCCCCACCTCGATGCTCATCCGGTGGATGGGCATACATCAGGTAATGGCGGCTCGTATCGGTCCCCTCGCAACGAAAAACTGTTAACCCGGTCAGGCCCGGAAGGGAGCAGCCGCAGCAGTGGACTCGTGTGCCGGGGTGTGGCTGGTGCGGGCCGCCTCCATTTTTACCATAACGCGACTATCATCGGTTAGATCCCTTTCATCCGCCCTACAGGCGTTAAGGCCGGCCGGTGACCAATCAATTTCGCCTGTTGTGCACAACATCGCCCACTTTTCCTCGAATCCAGGTGTGAATACCACCAGCCATTGAGGTACACTCTCCGCTCTATCGAATCCAACTGAGTAGAGACCGCAAGGAATCCATGTCATATCAGGTTCTCGCCCGTAAGTGGCGTCCCCGGATGTTCAGCGAACTGGTGGGCCAGGCGCACGTCGTACGCGCGCTCAGTAACGCCCTGGACAACAACCGACTGCACCACGCTTATCTGTTTACCGGTACCCGCGGGGTGGGTAAAACCACCCTGGCGAGGATCTTTGCCAAATCCCTCAATTGTGAACACGGCGTCGGTTCCACTCCCTGCGGTCAGTGCAGTATCTGCCGGGAGATCGACGAGGGCCGGTTTGTCGATCTGCTGGAAGTGGATGCCGCTTCCCGTACCAAGGTGGATCAGACCCGCGAACTGCTGGAAAACGTCCCTTACGCTCCGGTCCGGGGGCGTTACAAGGTCTATCTGATTGATGAGGTCCACATGTTCTCCGACAGCAGCTTTAACGCGCTGTTGAAGACCCTGGAGGAGCCACCCCCGCATGTGAAGTTCCTGCTCGCCACCACCGATCCACAGAAGGTGCCGGTGACGGTATTGTCGCGCTGTCTGCAGTTCAATCTGAAGCGGTTGCCGCTGGATCAAATCCAGGCTTACCTCAAGGATCTGCTCAACCGTGAGGGGATTCAACACGAAGACCGGGCCTTGATACTGTTGGCAAAGGGTGCGGACGGCAGTATGCGGGATGCCCTCAGTCTGCTGGATCAGGCGATCGCTTTTGGCGGCGGCAAGGTGCTGGAAACCGATGTGCAGTCGATGCTCGGTACCATTGCCCATGACCGGGTGCATGACCTGCTGGAGGCACTGGCCGATCTGGATGCCAACCGGCTCGTTGCCCTGGTGAGTGAACTGGCGGAGATGGCCCCGGACTTTGCCGGTGTGCTGCAGGATCTGCTCTCCCTGTTACATCGAATTGCCCTGGTACAGGCGGTGCCGGATGCCATGGACAACAGCGCCGGTGATGAAGCCCAAGTGGTGGCATTGGCGGAGAAATTGTCGCCCGGTGACGTGCAACTGTTTTACCAGATCGGCTTGATCGGGCAGCGGGACCTGCCGCTGGCGCCGGATCCCCGGGCAGGATTTGAAATGGTCCTGTTGCGTATGTTGGCGTTTCGTCCCCAGATCGGGATAGCGTCGACAGGGCAGGGTGCGCAAGACAGGTCGGATAAAAAAAAACGCTCTGAATCGGCTCCGGCAGTCGCTGTAAAGTCGGTACCGAAGCCGAGCGGAAACGGGGCCGCTCCCGTGGCGGCGGTAGCGTCGGTCCGCGAGCAGGCTGCCGCACCGGCACCACCGCCGGTCGTCGTGTCAGCAGCGGCGGATGAACCGATTGAATTTCGGCATTGGCATCAAGTGGTGGATCGGCTCTCCCTGGGGGGGATTGCCAAACAGTTGGCCAATAACTGTGTCTATGATTATTGGGATGGGGTGACCCTGAGCCTGAAACTGGATCAGGCGCACCAGCATATGTTGGTGGGCAGTACCGAACAGCGGTTGCGGGCGGCGTTGGCGGCCTATATCGGTCGGGATATCAAACTAAAGATTTCACCGGAAAGCGTGCAGGTGGCGACGCCGGCCAAGATACAAGCCCAAGCCGTAGCCGATCGTCAGCAAGCGGCCGAGGTGGCAATACAGGAAGACCCGATGGTGCTGGCATTGGAAGCGGAGTTCGGTGCCGCGGTGATCCCCGGTTCGGTGCGACCGGTGGATGAATAACCCCGAGCATTTATTACTGAATGAGGAATACCTGAATGAAAGGCGGTTTAGGCAATATCATGAAGCAGGCCCAGAAGATGCAGGCCGATTTGCAGAAGGCGCAGGAGCGTCTGGCGAAAGAAGAGGTGACGGGCGAGTCCGGTGGCGGACTGGTCAAGGTGACACTCAACGGCAAGCATGAAGTGCGTCGGGTCGAGATCGATGATTCCCTGGTCGGCGACGACAAGGAGATGTTGGAAGACCTGGTGGCGGCTGCGATGAACGATGCCGTACATAAAGTAGCGGAAAAGACCCAGAGCAGCATGAGTGATGTCACTTCCGGTATGGGCTTACCGCCCGGTTTCAAGCTGCCGTTCTAGTTAACAGGCCCTGGTTCATGTCCGATCGCCCGTTATTGGAACAGTTGATGGATGCCCTGCGTTGCCTGCCAGGCGTGGGGGCCAAGTCTGCCCAGCGTATGGCCTTTTACCTGTTGGAGCGTGACCGGGACGGTGGCCGGCAGTTGTCCCGTGTGTTGGGCGAAGCCATGGAACGTATCGGTCATTGCAGCCGCTGCCGCACCCTCAGTGAAACCGATATCTGCAACCTCTGCACCAATCATCGGCGGGATGACAGTCAACTCTGTGTGGTGGAAACCCCGGCCGAAGTGGTAGCGATAGAGCACGCCACCGATTTTCGCGGGCGCTATTTTGTGCTGGGTGGCCACCTGTCACCGCTGGACGGCATTGGGCCGCGGGAGATCGGGCTGGACCGGTTCGATCAACGCTTGGCCGAAGGCACTATTCAAGAGTTGATTCTGGCCACCAATCCGACGGTTGAAGGTGAAGCGACGGCTCACTATATCGGTGAAATGGCCCGGGCGAGAGGCATTCGGGTTACCCGCATTGCCCATGGCGTCCCGCTGGGTGGTGATTTGGAGTACGTGGACGGCGGTACCCTCTCCCATGCCTTTAGCGGGCGTCGCGAGTTTTGAGCTATGATAATTGAAGTTGGCCCGATAATCGGGAAGGTCTTGCTGTTGACCGATAATTCCGTATCACTACAGGTGATGTGAATGAGTGATTGTCTCTTTTGCAAGATGGTGACGGGTGAGATTGCACCCGATGTGGTCTATGAAGATGACGATGTGTTGGCGTTTCGTGATATTAATCCACAAGCGCCGACACATGTGCTGATTGTGCCAAAACGGCATATCAGCACGCTGAATGACTTGGAGCCCGACGACGCCAGGCTGATCGGCCAGCTCTCACTGGCGGCCGCCAGGGTGGCCGCGCAGGAGGGTGTAGCGGATGCCGGTTACCGCACACTGATCAATACCAATCGGGAAGGAGGGCAAGTGGTGTTTCATATCCATATGCATCTGATGGGCGGCCGTAGGATGGGCTGGCCACCTGGCTGATCACTTCTCTAACGGGTCATTATCCGCGTGATTGAATCCATCGGCAGCGCCTATTTCGATCCCTCCGTCGCCCGCTCGCTGGTACCTGTCCAGCCTGCCGCGCAGGGAGAGGATCCGTCGCGCCGTCCCAATCAATCTCCGCCACCCAAGGCGATCATTCCGGCCGGTGAGTTACGCAGCGGCTTGGAAAACCGCGCGGGCCTGATTTACCAACAAAGCCTCAGCGATGACGGTATCAATGCCAAAAACCGTCAAGCCATCCGTGCCTATCGAACCCTTGAAGACGCCGAAGAGCGAGAAAAGGTGAGTCGCATGCTGGGGGTGGATGAGTACGCTTGACCTGCACATGTTTCATATCGTGTGCCAGATCGTGATCGAACCGTTCTCTCTTATTAAAGTTATCTGTTCACTGTTTGCCGTAAGCGGTTAACAGCGCGTTTACTTTTTTCCGAGAATCGCCTGGATAAAGTGTACACCCTGGACTAAGTTTTAAACTGAATACAACTATAAGGAAACAACCCGTGGACGCTGTTCGTTCACACTCTCTAAACCGTCAACGCACTGGAAAAAATAGCAAATGACGAAACACAAGGGGCTCTCTCTGCAGCAACAAATGATGGATAACTTGGCCAGTTATCCCGACTCCAGATTCAACAAGCAGGAACGCGCTCAAATTGAGCGGATGTTGGAGTTTTATTATCGACATATACCCATATCGGATTTGGAGTCTACCTCCATTGCCGATCTGGTGGGCGCCGTCGTCGCCCACTGGCAGTTACTCAAAGACAGAAGAGGGGATGATCCCTCGATCAGGGTCTACAACCCCAACTTCGAAGAGCACGGTTGGCAGAGTCCCCACACCATTATTGAGATCGTCACCACCGACCGGGTATTTCTGGTGGATTCGCTCTCCATGGGCCTCAATCGTGCCGGCCTGACCATTCATCTGACGGTGCATCCGCTGGTTCGTGTGGTGCGGGATGCGAAAGGGCAGATTCAGGAGTTGATGCGACCCCATGGTCGCGGCAAGGATGAAAAAGGCAAGGTGGAGTCGCTCATCCATTTTCAAGTGGAGAAGCAGGTTTCCGCCGATGTGCTCCACGCGCTGGAAAAGATGCTCCGTGACGTGATCAACGATGTGACCTATGCCAACACCGATTGGCAATCGATGAAAAAGCGGCTCAAGGCGATACGGGATATTCTGGAGACGGAGAAGCTGCCGATAGAGAAGGCGCAGCAGGCGGAGTCGAGTGAATTTCTCAAATGGATCGACGACGATCATTTCACCTTTCTGGCCTATTGCGAATTCGATCTTGTCGACAGTGCCGGCAAGCCATCGCTGCAGTTGAATGTCGATTCACAGTTAGGCCTGTTTCGTGAATCCTGCCTGAATGAGCAGCATGCGGCAGAGGTAATACCGGTAGCGGGGAAAGCCTATATCGCCGCACCGGAATTTCTCGTGGTGACCAAGTCCAATGCCAAGTCCACGGTGCATCGACCGGCGTATATGGATTTTATCGGCATCAAGCGCTTCAATAAAAAAGGCGAAGTGGATGGGCTTTTCTGTCTGCTTGGGTTGTTTACTTCGGTTGCGTATAACAGTCCGCCCAGAGATATTCCGCTACTGCGGCAAAAGACCCGTGAAGTGATCAACCGATCCGGTCTTTCTGCATCCAGTCACTCTGGCAAGTCGCTGGACAATATCCTCACCACCTTCCCGCGTGATGCGTTGTTCCAGACATCGGTGGACGAGCTGGAAAGTCTGGCGATGGGAATACTCGGCCTGCAGGAGCGGCAGCGTACCCGGTTGTTCATCACCCGGGATCTATTCAAGCGCTTTTACTCTTGCCTGATCTATCTGCCCAGGGAGCGTTACTCAAGGGAGATGCGGCTGCGTATTCAGAAAGCCCTGGTCAATGTGCTGAATGGAACCGAAGTGGAGTTCAGTACCCTGTTTACCGAATCGGCGCTGGCGCGTATCCACCTGATTATTCATTCGCCACCGGATACGGAGATGGAGTGCAGTTTGCACGAGTTGGAGACGTTGGTTATCAACGCTACCACCACTTGGCGCGATGAGCTGCATACCGCCTTGGGCGAGCAGTATGGCGAGGCGCAGGGCGCCGAGTATTACAAGGCTTATGTGAATGCCTTTCCGAGCGGTTTCCGCGAAGACTTCTTTCCACGTACTGCCGCAGCCGACGTGGCCCGGATTGAGCAGGCGCGCCTGAGCGGCGAGCTGGGCCTCAATTTCTATCGGCCTATCCATGAAGCGACCGAGTACGTCCATTGCCGACTCTATTCCGCCGGCGATCCGGTTCCGCTGTCGGATGTGATCCCCATCCTGGAGAATATGGGACTGACGGTATTCGGTGAGCGCCCCTACCGTATTCGCCACCCGTCGGGCCAGATCTGGATTCATGATTTCTCCATGAGTTACTCGGGCGGGTCGGAGCATTTGACCGAGGAGACCAGCCAACTGTTTCAGGAAGCGTTCCTGAAGGTCTGGCAGGGTGAAGTGGACAATGACGGCTTCAACCAGTTGGTGCTGGACGCCGGTTTGCAATGGAAAGAGGTGGTGCTGCTGCGTGCCTACTCCCGTTATCTGAAACAGATAAAGTTCCCCTTCAGCCGCTCCTACATTATCGAGAGTTTGACCCGCAATGCGGAGATCACCCGTCTGCTGGTGGATCTGTTCAATCTGAAATTCAATCCGGCGGGTAAAACCAAGGCGTCCCAGATCGATGCAGTATTGCAAAAGATCGACAGTTTGCTGGAATCGGTAGCCAGTCTGGATCAGGACCGGATTCTGCGTAGTTATGTGAACATCATCCAGTCCACCCTGCGTAGCAATTTCTTCCAGCAGGATGCAAATGGACAGAGCAAATCCTATATCTCGTTCAAGGTCGACACCCGTCAGGTAAACGGTATGCCGTTGCCGATGCCGATGTTTGAGATTTTTGTCTTCTCTTCACGCATGGAAGGTGTCCATCTGCGCGGCGGCAAGGTGGCGCGGGGCGGTTTGCGCTGGTCGGACCGTATGGAGGATTTTCGTACCGAAGTGCTGGGGTTGATGAAGGCACAGATGGTAAAGAATACGGTGATTGTGCCGGTCGGCTCCAAAGGCGGGTTCATTGTCAAACGTTCCCTGGATGGCATGGAGCGTGAAAAGATGATGGAAGAGGTAGTGCTCTGTTACCGCACCCTGCTCAAAGGCATGCTGGATATCACCGATAATCTGAAGGATGGCGTGGTGCAGCCGCCGATCGATGTGGTCCGATATGACGAGGACGATCCCTACCTGGTCGTGGCGGCAGACAAGGGTACCGCCACCTTCTCCGATATCGCCAACGGTGTGGCCCAGGAGTACGGCTACTGGCTGGGCGACGCCTTCGCGTCCGGCGGTTCGGTCGGTTACGACCATAAAAAGATGGGTATCACCGCGCGTGGCGCCTGGGAATCGGTCAAGCGCAACTTCCGTGAACTGGGAGTGGATATCCAGACCACCGATTTTCGTGTGCTGGGTATCGGCGACATGTCGGGCGATGTGTTCGGTAACGGCATGTTGCTCTCCCGCCATATCAAATTGGTGGCGGCTTTCAATCACATGCATATCTTCCTGGATCCCGAGCCGGATCCGGCACGCTCCTACAAGGAGCGGGAACGGCTGTTCAAGCTGCCGCGTTCCAGTTGGACCGATTACGACAAGAAGCTGATCTCCAAGGGGGGCGGTATCTTCCCGCGCAGCGCCAAGTCCATCACTCTCAGTGATGAAGTGAAAGCGATGACTGGTGCCAAGGTGGATAAGATGACGCCCACCGAACTGATCAATCTGCTGCTCAAATCGCCCGTCGACCTGATTTGGAACGGCGGCATCGGTACCTACATCAAATCCGAACAGGAGAGTCATGAAGATGTAGGCGACAAGGCCAACGATGCGTTGCGGGTGAACGGCAGTGACCTGCGCTGTAAAGTGGTGGGCGAGGGCGGCAACCTGGGTGTGACGCAACTCGGCCGAGTGGAGTTTTCACTTAAAGGTGGATTGATCTACACCGATGCCATCGATAATTCGGCGGGTGTCGATTGTTCTGACCACGAAGTCAATATCAAGATTCTGTTGGGGCAGATTGTCTCCAACGGCGATATGACCGACAAGCAGCGCAACAAATTGCTAGCGGAGATGACGGACGAAGTGGGGGAGTTGGTGTTGGCGGACAATTACGCCCAGACCCAATCCATCAGTATGGTGGCTTCCGAAGCGCCGGAACGTCTGAACGAACACGCTCGCTTCATCGACTTCCTGGAGAGCGAAGGGCGCCTGAATCGCGAATTGGAGTATCTGCCGAGTAAAAAGGCGATTGCCGATCGGCAAGCGAACAAACGCGGTTTAACCAAACCGGAAATCGCCGTGTTACTGGCTTACAGCAAGATGACCTATTTCGAGGCGTTGATCCACTCCGATATCCCGGATGACGAGTTCCTGGAGACCGAGCTGAATGACTACTTCCCCAAGGTGTTGGGTGAACGTTTCAACGACGAGATGCGTACCCATCAGCTGAAGCGTGAGATCATCTCTACCCATTTGACCAACAGTATCGTGGATCATATCGGCCCCGGTTTCGGCTTTCGGGTCCGTGAAGAGGTGGGTACCAATATCGCCGGTGTCACCCGGGCCTATCTGTCTGCCAGTAAGATCTTCTCTACCGATGAGTTGTGGGATGATATCGAAGCGTTGGACAACCAGGTGGCGACCGCGGTACAGCTGGAGATGATGCGGATGATCGCGCGTCTGCTGGAACAGAGTGTGCTGTGGATACTGCGTGCCCGCCAGAACAAGGTGGTGGTGCGGGATCTGGTGGATTACTTCCAGGACGGCGTACAGGAACTGATCGATACCATGCCCAAACCGCTGGCCTCCAAGGACCGGTTGGCACTTAATCGTCAGATCAAGTATTACCTGAATGCCGGCGTCCCGCGTGAGGTCGCGCAGCAGGTGAGTCGCATCGTCATGCTGTCATCGGCCATGGATCTGGTGGAAGTGGCGAAACAGAGAAAGCGTGATGTCCAGACCGTGGCGTCGCTCTATTACAATCTCGGCTCCACCCTGGAGTTCCACTGGGTGCGTGACCAGATCGGTAAGCTGGCGGTGCAGACCCACTGGCATAGTATGGCCAAACATCGCCTGATCGATACCCTTAACAAGCATCAGCGGGATCTCACCTCGCAGATACTGGTACTGGTCAAGAAACAGAAAAATGCCAAGAAGATGATCGAACAGTGGTCGGATGAGTACCGCTTTGCCTATGATCGGCACCTGAAGATGATTGCCGATCTGAAGGCTCGCACCTCGGTCGATTTCGCCATGATGTCGGTGGTGGTGGCAGGCGTCGGTTCGCTGCTGAAATCGGATATCTGATCGGCCTCCATCGGGCGTCCTCCCGGGACGCCCTCAACAACAGGTACCGGAGTCATTCAAGGCTCCGGTACCTGTCCCCTGACTTACCTTCCGCAAGCGTTATCAAATTGTGAACATTCCGTGATCCCTGCAGGATTTCTCCCTTGTTTAATATCAGCAAGTCAGCCGACGGGACGATCTGTTTCTGAAACGGCTGGCGATTGGCCGAAGGGCAAACCATACCTCTCAGGGAGAAGACAATGAGCTACACAAACACCGCACTGAAAATCTGTTCCATGGCTATGCTGATTTCTGTTACAGGCGTTGCCAGCGCCGGTGACATGGTTAAGGATGGCTCGGGTCATCCGGTTATGGGCGTCACCCAACCCATGATGGATACCAAAATGGACAAAATGGACAAAATGGACAAAATGGACAAGATGGACAAGATGGACAAGAAACCGATGATGGACGACAAAATGGACAAAATGGACAAAATGGACAAGAAGCCCATGATGGACGACAAGATGAAAAAATAGTTCGACCGGTTAGCACCATTCCGCTGGAGGCGGGACGGCTTGATCGGAGCTCCCGCCATCCACGGAATGCCCTAAACCGGCCAGCTTGCCGGTAGGATTCGCGCCACAATCGCTATGGGGCGTCTCCAAACAATACCCAGCCGTTAGTCAGTCGTCGGCAGTCCATGTATTATGTATTCGGCACAACCGGCAGAGTGAACCTCATCCATGACCCACCACATACTGATCATTGAAGATGACCCGGATATCGCCCGGCTGGTGCAGATGCACCTGAATGATATCGACTGTCAGGCCGATATCATCGGCGATGGCCGAGAAGGGGTCGCCGCCTTCAAGAAAGGTCACTACGATCTGGTGGTGCTGGACCTGATGCTGCCGGGGATGGATGGCCTGGCTGTTTGCCGGGAGATCCGCAAGGCCGAGGGCTATGTGCCCATCCTCATGCTGACGGCCAAGTCTTCCGAACTGGACCGTGTCCTGGGGCTGGAGATGGGGGCGGACGACTACCTGACCAAGCCGTTCAGTGTGTTGGAACTGCAGGCCCGTATCAAAGCCCTGTTTCGACGCACCGATGCGCTCACCACCCGCAAACAAGTCAAGCCGACACAAGAGATTATCGATTGCGGCGATATCGTTATCGACGTTACCCGTCACCAGGTTCGGGTGCGCGGCGAGCCGGTGGAGCTGACCGCCCGGGAATTCGACCTACTGCTGCACTTTGCCAGCCATCCCGGCTCGGTCTACTCACGCATACAGTTGCTCGATTCGGTCTGGGGCTATAACCACGAAGGCTACGAGCACACCGTCAACACCCATATCAACCGGCTGCGTACCAAGATCGAGGCGGATCCGGCCAACCCCCAATACATCCTCACGGTCTGGGGAGTCGGTTACAAGTTTGCCGAAACATGCTGAGGACACTCTACGCAAAACTGGCGGTGGGTCTGGTGATACTGTTTGTCACCATCGGTCTGCTTTACGCCATCATCAGCACCACCGCCACCAAATATTATCTGCAAGAAGTCAATCAATCCTTCAATAAAGGGCTGGCCCGTAACCTGGTGGCCGACCGCAATCTGGTCGCCGAAGGGCGGATCAACCAGGAGGCGCTGAAGGAGACCTTTCACCAATACATGGTGATCAATCCCAGTATCGAAATCTACCTGTTGGACCTCGACGGCAAGATCCTCGCGTACTCGGCCGACCCCGGCAAGGTGAAGCGCAACCACGTCTCGTTGGCGCCGTTGATGGCTTTCCTCGAAGGCTCGGAAGAGTATCCGTTGCTGGGAGATGACCCGCGCAGTCACGACGGCCAAAAGGCGTTCTCCGTCACCCCGGTGCCCACCACCGATCATCCGGAAGGTTATCTCTACGTCGTACTGCGCGGCGAAGAGTTTGATTCGGTCGACAAAATGATCCGGGAGAGCTACTTCCTGCGACTCAGCGGCTGGGCCGTGGTGGTGAGTCTTGGGTTGGGGTTGTTGGTCGGACTAATCGTACTGCGCCTGCTGACGCGCCGCTTGCATCGGCTCTCCAGCCTGATGGCCGATTTTCACCAGAGCAACTTTATCACCCACCAGCCCTACCTGCTGGAGCAGAATAGACCCAGCGACGAAGTGGACCGGCTTGGCCTCACCTTCGATCAAATGGCGGCCCATATCCAGGATCAACTGGAACAACTCAAGGAACAGGACAGCTTGCGGCGCAAGCTGGTGGCGCAAGTCTCCCACGACCTGCGTACCCCGTTGGCCTCCATGCTCGGCTACCTGGAATCGCTGGAATTGAAAGGGAGTGAAATGGCCGAAGCTGAACGACGGGAATACACCGCCATCGCCCTCCGGCAGGCGCGCCGTCTCTCCAAACAGGTCGCCGAACTGTTCGAACTGGCCAGCCTGGACGCCCGCGAAACTCAACCCCACTGCGAACCCTTTGCCGCGGCCGAACTGGTTCAGGACGTGGTGCAGAAATACCAGCTACGTGCTGAACAGCAACAGATCAAGCTGGGTATGAATCCGCCACCGGCATTGCCCTTCGTCTATGCCGACATCGGATTGACAGAGCGGGTGCTGGAAAACCTGATCGAAAACGCCTTCACCCATACCACCCAGGGCGGCAGCATTCACCTGCAACTGAAGGCCGAGCCAGACGGCGTGGCCATCGTCGTCAAAGACACCGGTTGCGGTATTAACCCGGAAGATCTGCCGAACATATTCGATCCTTTCTACCAATCCGCTAAAAAACGTACCTCGGGAGAACACGCCGGCCTGGGGCTGGCCATCGCCAAGCGCATCATGACCCTGCAGAAAGGGGATATCCGCGTGGAGTCGACGCCGAGTAGCGGTACCGCCTTCACGTTTCTGTTGCCGCTGGCAACAACGCTGATGCCGGTAAATTAGAACCGCCGATAGCGGGCACTTTCGGAAATCTTGGTTAGTTTTATCAGAAAGCCAAGTGGGATAAGGTAACTCTTGTCGATTGGCTTCAGCCTCCATTCATCCTCAACTCTGCCGGCTGGTTTTAAGCCACATCCATCTAGCACCTTGGAGGAATAAACTTCAACTGACAGTACGCTGTCAGTAGCGGGCGTTTACACTGCGACCTTCCGTCAACACAAGTAGAGGTATGCAGAATGAATTTACAGGCATTAACCAAAATTCATGGGTTTGTAGGTATGGAGTTTGGCACGTTCAAACTTAAAGAAGGTGTGTCAGAATCAGAAATGTTAAAGGCTGCACAAATTGCAGATGAAATGTTTTTGTCAAAGGAAGAAGGTTTTTTAGCGCATGTCGTATTAAGAGGCAAAGATGGCCTCTATGCTGATGTGGGTTTTGCGACAACACAAGAAAAAGCCGAAGAAGTGTGTGGCAAATGGATGGAGAATGAATACACATTGAAGTATATAGAGGCTATCGATACAGAATCAGTTAATCTGTCTTTCTGGGAGAGAATAAAGTAAGGGCCTAAAAAATCAGTCGATGTAGTAAAGCTCTCCTACTGACGACTTTAGCTCACGTCCTCCGAGAGTTGTCACACTCTTCATACCTGAATTGTCTTATTGGAGTAACTAAACAAAAAACGGAGCACCCAATGAAGACACTACTCAGAATTGACGCCAGTATTCGACTGACAGGTTCAATTACGCGCTCGCTGACTGATTATTTCGAGGAGGCATGGTTGCACACCCATCCTGATGCCAAGGTAATTCGGCGCTGTTTGGTGAGCGAGCCTATTCCACATTTGTCCCAGGCTGCATTTGAGGCATTCCAAAGTCCAGGCGGGTCCGCGGACGCAAGTGCTTTGTCGGACAAGCTGATCAGTGAAATCAAACAGGCAGATCACCTGCTGATTGGGAGTCCACTGTATAACTTCGGTCTTCCCTCGTCCATCAAAGCCTATTTCGACCAGGTGGTGCGCTCCGGCGCGACATTTGAGGTTGAACAGGGGAATTACCAGGGATTACTAACTGGCAAATGTGCAACGTTGATTACCGCACGAGGTAGCCACAGTTCAACTGACTATATAGACGATTTTCAAACGGATTATATTAAACAGATTCTAGGGTTTATTGGTATTACCTCCGTTGAAACAGTGGCAGTGGAAGGTGTTGCGGGGGATCAGCGTGGCGTAGAAAAAGCATTGGTTCGCGCCAAAAAGGAGATCGACTGGTTGTGCAAGCCGAATGAGTTCCCAGCCTGGTTGGGTGAGTTCAGCAGTCAGGATAAATACGATATTAGTCTTCTGCGTGAAAGGCAGGCTGAGGCAATCATCAGTGGAGATGTGGATGCTTACCAGGCTCTTTGCGCGGACGATATTCAATTGCTGATTCCCAATCGAGACGTGATCTCCGGAAAGTCGGAATTTCTTCAAACAGAAGAGGCACTTTTCAGGAGTTCCAAATTCGTCAGCTTTCGCAAGACGCCTATACGCGTAGAGCGTAGTGGTGAATTGGCCGTCGAAGTGGGCTGCCAGGAGGTGCGAATGCAGAATAAAGAACAATCAGGCGGTGTTTTTTCAGCACGCCAGAAATATACACATATGTTTCGCCTTACGGATCAAGGGTGGCGTTTTGCATTGTTAATGTCCAACCCAAGCGAGTGAATCGGTATGCTTGATGAAAAGACCTCGATTTTTGAGCAGCACCGAAAAACACTGGAAGGTCTTGCCTATCGCATGCTCGGAACGCTTGAGGAAGCCAAGGATGTTATACACGAAACTTTCCTGAAATGGCACGAAACTAACATTGAGACTTTGGCCAACCCTCGCGCGTGGCTGATCACCGTATGTAGCAGAATATCATTGAATCAGCTTAAATCAGCGCGTAAACAGCGGGAAATATATGTTGGAGAATGGTTGCCTGAGCCATTTCCTGATACGCATTGGGACGATCAGTCTGATCCCGCAGTTCAGGTAGAAATTAACGATACCATATCTATTGCACTGTTGTTGGCACTGGAAAAACTCACACCGGTGGAGCGTGCTGTCTTTCTACTGCACGACATTTTTGACCTAAGTTTCGATGAAATCGCAGTAGTTGTAGGGAAGACAAGCGCCAACTGTCGGCAGGTAGCTACACGATCACGCAAGCGCATACGTGAAAATCACCCACGATTCGACGCCACTCCAGATGAGCATCGTTTGTTACTTGATGGATTTATGAGTGCAGTAAGAGAGTTCAATTTGGAAAAACTGACTTTACTATTGGCAGACGGAGTGGCGCTTTACACAGATGGCGGGGGTAAGGTCCAGGCGCTTCAGGATGTACTTCGTGGTGGAGAAAAAGTTGCGGCCTTTTTTGTCAAAATATTTTCTCAATTGGATAGGCAGGATGTTGTGATTCGAATGCAGCCTCAGTGTTTCAACGGTTCTCTTGGAGTCTTGATTTTCGAAGATGATGAATTGGCGACAGCGCTTACCATTGAAGCCGATTCTGGCTGTATACACAGAATCTACGCTGTCCGTAATCCAAGCAAGCTTAGTGCATTTTCAAGAATCAATTTGTGAGTCAGATAATGCTAACGAGCTGCTTCACCTGGACCAGGGTTAACCACCTTTTGGATATCGAGTATATGAACAGATATTTAGCCGATTCAGAATGGAATGAAACAGGCACCCTGGAACAGGAACAAGGACACCCAACATCCAGCTGTGGCGATTTGCAGCCTACTAGGTTGACGGGTTTTTTATATGCAAAAACAATGCGTTACAATTAATCAAATGCCATTTAGCATAGACTAGAGTTTAGCTAGAGTGAACCACTTAATTGTACGCTATCTGGTCGGATGCCGACCGTTCCAGGCTTACCCCAGCCTCTGGTAGGCAGCTTAGCGGCCAAAAACAACCTCCTTTGATTTTTGGCCTCTCCTCTGAAAAGCACCCAATCAATAGAGCTTAAATGTTAGACGAGAAATACCCCCGGCTATACATAAGTTACTACCGGGGGTGTAATTTCTTTATTTGATCCTGCTAGGTATCAAAGTTCGGCTACTTCGAAGAGCATATCGTCCGTCACCAATAAGCGTAAGCGCAATTGAAGCAAATATTAGAAAGACCGGGTATTCCCATCCACCGCCAGCACTAGTGTGGACCCAACCATTTGCACTGTGGGTCCAGGCAGCAACCAGCATTATTGGCATTAAGAATACCGAAACATAGCGGCCATATAGGCCAAGCACAATCATAATGCCGCCAATCAGCTCGAGAGAGAATACGGGCCAAGCCATAAGGTTAGGTAAACCTTGACTTTCAAGCCAGCTGCCAAAACCGGCTATGGTGAATTCAAACCACTTTAACAACGCATGCGAAATCCACATTGTTCCTAAAGCAAGTCTCAGGAGCAGAGCTCCGATAGCACTGTAATTTTCATCTACGGTCTTCATGCATGTATCTCACTCAACAGACTCGACGGGAAAGGAAGCTTCTAACCAATGCCGCTTACCTTCAACATATTCGTGGGCATTTATATACCCCATTTGCTGCAACGTATTGGTTGCAATCCGCGAATTTTGACATTCGGTACTAGCGCAATACACGACAATGAGAGCGTCTTTATCAGGTAACATTTCTGGAGCTTTTTATCGCACTTCGTCGTGAGGGATATTTACCGCACCTGGTAAATGCTCTGCCACGAAATACTTTTCTGGTAACGCCTCAACAATAGTAATGGGCCCACCTGAATCCATTTTGTGCTTAATCTGTTCGTGGGTGACGGTCGTAGTCATTTTGATCTCCTTTTGAATTGTAGTTGTAATTACAACTACAAATTAGCGTAGCATTATGTGGTTGCATTTACAACTACTGCCGCTAATCTTTTGTTCATGAAAAATTCACCAAGTAAAAAACAATAGGAGCATGGGTGATACTGCATCGGGTGCATCGAACGGAATCGCGGAACAAGGACACCCAACATCCAGTTATAGGGCCTAACCCAAGCACATCATCATGCGGTTAATTTCCTCTTTACATATTCCTGTATGGGAATATAATAGCTTCATGCCACGTACAGTTAATACCTACGATGCATTTACCGCTATCGCTGAACCAAAGCGACGAGAGATTATTGAAAGGCTTGTTGGTAAAGAGTTAAGCGTTAATCAGCTTGTAGAACTCACTCAGTGGAACCAACCGATGGTTTCCAAGCATCTAGGTGTGTTGAAAGAAGCTGGCCTGGTCTCCGAGAGAAGATATGGTAGACAACGACTTTACCGGGTTAATACGACGAAACTAAAACCGATTCAAATTTGGGTACGGCAGTTTGAGAAGCATTGGAATAGGCAGTTTGATCAACTTGACGACTATTTATCTGAACTACAGAACAAAGGTGAAAAAAAATGACTGACATTATTGTAGAGCCATCAATATTAACCCGAGATTTTGATGCTCCGATGCAATTAGTCTATGAAGCATGGACACAGGAAAATCATCTATGTCAGTGGCAAGTACCCAGTGCCGATGTTTCCTGTATATATGAGTCTGCCGATATTAGAGCTGGCGGATCTGCACTCCATAAAATGATCATGCCAAACGGTAACGAAATGTGGCTGTTGACTCAGTACCATGAACTGCACCCTTACCACACGATTATTTTTTCTCAATATGAGTCAAACGAGAACGGCGATATAATGCCGCCTTCGATGCCCAACTGGCCGAAAGAAATTAGAGCTACTATAAAGCTGAGCGAAGCAAATGGCATAACGAGTATGGAGTTTGTTTGGCAGCCTATAAACCCGACCAAAGAAGAGGCAGAGGCTTGGGAAGCTTCACGTTCTCAACATGGAAAAGGTTGGGGAGGAAGTTTCGACCTACTTGCCGGATACCTTGCGAAACTTTAAAGTCATTTATTGTTTTAGGTATACGAACAAGAACAACGAAGAAAAAATGACAAGAACACCCGGCATTTAATTATCGGTCCAGCAATGCATCTGTGGAACGGGGGAAGTAACGCAAATCGAAGAGGTCAAAAACACCTGAGTCCGAGTACTATTTGCACTGCGATCCGGGATGGAAACAAGGAGGTATGTGAACGCCATTTACGGTCGCCGATATGTAGTAATGACACTACTTTAATTCAAATGCCTCTGGATTAATCCTTAGCGAACGTATGGCCTATGATTAAAAGTGTAATTACCAAGCTGATGCTCACCGGCGCTATCAACGGCAAGTAAACGTATTTGTATACGGGTTGCCGGCAACGCACGTAGCGTATCGATGCGTGTCGAAAAAACCACACTGCCACTTTCCATATCGAACGGGATGTCATTGAGGCGCGTTGCGCTGTTGCCCTCATCATCGATATAAACCATGTCGAGTCGCTCTACACGGTCAAGCGATGCCTGCAGGCGACCCAACACGAATTCATCCTCAGGTGTGACGGTGCAGTTGACTGAGCCATTCGCGGGAATGTGATATTCACGCACATGCATTCCATTTTTCTTCAGCTTCTGCACGAATTGATCGGTAACCACCATATTCACGCCGCTCACCTTTATAAGGTGCTGAACATCCTTTATGAGTGCAATCAAAAGCGCCAGCCTTTCACTGCATGAAGTACAGCCGAGGTAGTGCTGCTCAATCTGCGCTTCGCTGTCGGAGTCCTGCTCTCCCATCCAATAGGCGAGTAGGGTATCCCACTCTAACGGAGATTGGCAGGATGCTGCGGAATTCATTCGCTCTCTCCGGTTACACACTTGCGTAGTCGTGTTAGAC
>NZ_JBNKFS010000023.1:0-71972 GCF_050289425.1 Sedimenticola sp.
CATTGCGATTGTCTTCATCACCCTGTTCCTCACCGGAGCCGGTATTCTGCAGGTGTACCTGCAGCGTGTGGCGGAGAATCCGCAGCCGTTCATCGCGGTGCAGGAGCAGCTTTCACTGTTCTACTGGTTGCGTGAGATTGCCGGCGTGATGTTCCTGATCGGTCTGGTGGTGTATATCGCCAGCTTCTTCATCGGTCAGGATGAGGCCGAGGCGGTCGCTTCGGACGCCTAACCGACATCCTCTGGAGGTTTTCCCCCTCCTCCTTAAGGCCGGCTCAATGAGCCGGCCTTTTTTTATGTCCAGGGAGGGACGTATGCCGCGGAGGCCAGGAGGAGTGGTACAGGGATGCACCGTTTACGGAGCCGAGGATGCCATGGTCGGGAGCGGCGATGCCAGGGAGGGTATGCGTTCCCACGCAGAGCGTGGGAACGAAAAAAATCCGGGTGGACACGGGGCCAATCCCCGCAAACCACTACTCAATGACTGGACACAATCGTTTACTTGACCAAAATAGTTGGATATTTTTCTCACTATTTAACATTTATCAATTCGCCACCCACCCTGTTTCTGGTAACTTAACAACCAATACGCATTAACTACCTGATTTAAAAGACCTATTGAATATTTTCATGCGAGGTCGGAAGGATCACCCAACGGAATTAAATTGATGACACAGGCCGTAGACGCACTCACGCTTGAACAACCCAACCACTACCCGCCCGGGGATTTGGCGATCTGGATATTTATCCTCGCCGAACTGTCGGTGTTCGCCGCTTTTTTTGGCGCTTACGCCTTCACCCGGATGAATAACGTCGCGCTATTTAACGAATTCCAACTCCACCTGAATCGTGAAGCGGCCCTGGTCAACACCCTCGCCCTGATCACCAGCTCCTACTTCGTGGTACGGGCCGTCGCGGCGATCAAAGAGAACCACAGCGCCGCCTGTTACCGCTGGCTGATTGCCGCCATGGGCATGGGCGCCCTATTCCTGGTCGTCAAGGTCGGTGAATACAGTCACCATTTTGCATTGGGCGTGAACCTCAGCACCAATACCTTTTATATGTTTTACCTCTCCCTCACCGTGTTCCATTTCATGCACGTGATTATGGGGATGGTGATCCTGGCTGCTATCGCCATCAAAACGAAACGGGGCGGGTATAGCGCACAAGAGCATACCGGTGTTGAAACCGGCGCGTCCTACTGGCATATGGTGGATCTGGTATGGTTGATCCTGTTTCCACTTGTCTACGTCATGCGCTGAGGTGATGATATGAGTAATAAACCTTTTCTTGGCCTACGCCCGTATACTTGGGTTTTCGTCACCTTGGTCACCCTGACCTTTGTTACTTTTTATATCGGAGAGAAGGGATTGGGTGGTCTCACCGTCGCCCTGTTCGTGCTGGGCATCGCCATGATCAAGGGCCATCTGGTTGGCGCCTATTTCATGGGCCTGGGCAATTTGCGTGGACTGTGGCGCTGGCCCGTTTCGATCTGGCTGATCATCCCTGGCAGCTTGATTACCACGGCCTTTATCTTATCTAACTGAACCTTGACCAATAACGGGATAGACCGCATGAGCAACGCTCCCCTGACTGCAGAACAAACCGTGCCCGAAATGCCCTTCTATAAGCCCCAGGGTAATGAAGTGGAGCTGTTCGAACACGCCTACAAGCATCAACTACCGATGCTGATTAAGGGCCCTACCGGCTGTGGCAAAACCCGCTTTATCAACTATATGGCCGCTCGCCTGGGCAGGCCGGTTTACACCGTGGCTTGCCATGATGATTTGACCGCGGCCGACCTGGTGGGCCGCCACCTGATTGGCGACAGTGGCACCTACTGGAGCGACGGCCCCCTAACCCGTGCCGTCCGGGAAGGCGCCATCTGTTATCTGGACGAAGTAGTGGAAGCCCGCAAGGACACCACCGTCGTGCTGCACCCACTGACGGACGACCGGCGCATCTTACCGATCGAACGCACCGGTGAAATCTTGCATGCCCCGGCGGAGTTTATGCTGGTGGTCTCTTACAATCCCGGTTACCAGAACCTGCTCAAAGGCATGAAGCCGAGTACCCGGCAGCGCTTCGTCGCCGCGCGCTTCGATTTCCCCAACGCCGAGCTGGAGCAACAGGTGATCATCGGGGAAACCGGCATCGATCCGCTGATGGCAAAGCGCCTGGTCAACTTGGCCAACAGCCTGCGCGCCCTCAAGGATCACGACCTGGAAGAGGCCGCATCCACTCGTTTGCTGGTCTACACGGCCACCCTGATTCTCGGTGGCTATGCGCCGGTTGAGGCTTGCCGTGCCGCGATGGTGGAACCGCTCACCGATGACGATGAAACCACCCGTGCATTGATGGAAGTGGTTGATATCGCTTTTGGGAACTGATCCGGTATGGGTCTGATCAAGCGTGCCACCAAACTGCAGAAAAACCGGTTCTGGTTTCAGGCCGGATTTTTTACCCTGTTTGTACTGGCGCCCCCGCTCGATCTGTTTCGGTTTGACCTGACACAGAACCATTTTTTCTTCCTGGGACAACACTGGACGCTGGGACTGGATGCCTTTATCGCCGGAGAGATCGGACCCGGGCAAGCGGCGTTTAATCTGATCTTTCGCGGATTTTTACCCATCGCACTGGTTGGAGGCGGTTTGATCTGGACCGCCTGGCGCTATGGGCGACTCTATTGTGGCTGGCTCTGCCCCCACTTCTCGGTGGTGGAGACCATTAACAAACTGATGGTTAAGGCCAGCGGTAAACCCAGTGTCTGGGAGAAAAATCCACTGCCTGAGCTGCAGCCGAACGGTACCATCCAGAAACCGGACCGGCGCCTGTGGCCGGTGACGGTACTGGCCGCACTCTTCTTCGCCTTTCTCTGGGCGCTGTCGCTACTGACTTATCTGCTGCCGCCGTTTGAGATCTACCACAATCTGCTGACCGCCTCCCTGACACCCAACCAGATGCGCTTCCTGGGTGTGGGCACAGGGCTGCTGTTCATCGAATTCATGTTTGCACGGCACCTGTTTTGCCGTTTCGGCTGTGCGGTCGGTCTGTTCCAGAGCTTGGCCTGGATGGCGAACGACAAGGGCATGGTGGTCGGTTTCGACCGCAAGCGGGCGAGTCTCTGTGCCGACTGTAACAACGCCTGCGATAACGCCTGCCCCATGCGATTGAAGCCGCGCTCAATCAAGCGAAAAATGTTTACCTGCACCGAGTGCGCCCAATGTATATCGGCCTGCGATCAGGTTCAGGCGCAGCAGGCAGGTCCCGGGCTGCTTAAATGGGTGGAAGACCTTGAGGCGCTCCCTGTCGTGACAGGGCGCGATGCCAATGGCAAGAAACCATCCCCGGCAGCACCGCCAGTCCGGTTGCGGCAACCTCAAGCCGTCACCCCGGCAAACTACCGGGAGCTATAGAGATGGAAGAGAAGGTCGGCGAACTGTGGCACCGTATGATCACCCGCATGGCGGATACCCGCTATCCGGAAGCAGCCGTGCATCTGGAAGAGATCGAGCTGACTATGGGGATCATATTCCGTGCGCTCGGCGGTGACGGCGGCCTGGAAGTCGCCGCGGCCAACGCCACGGAGCATGGAGCACGCCGTGGATTGCTGCAGCGTATCGCCGGCAGCAACAAACGTGTTGAGCTGGCCTGGCGGGACGAGCAGTCGCTGAGACTGCCGGCCGTCATCGATTATTTTCCGGACAAAATCCTCAACCACTATCTTTACACTTGGCTGGCCGCCCTGGCGGTGGGCGACCACCAGCAGGAAGAGCCCTGGATTAACAAGAATCAGCGCCTCACCCTAAAGACCCTGCACGACTATCCCGGAATAGGCCAACGTTATCGACGGTTGGTGGATGCCCACTTGGCCGAACGGATGCCACTGGAGAAGCTGTCCGACGCGGAGGCAGCCCAGGAACAAGCCATACGCCATGCCCTGCTGCATCCGGGAAGCGTCGAGCAATTGCCCGCCGCCAAGCGGCCACCGCAACCGGTCCCGCTCTGGCTGCACCCCTTTCCACCGATCTCCACCGCGTCCGCTGGTAGTTCGGGGGACGAAGAGGGTGAACGCGGCAGCGGCGAAACCAAAGAGATAGAGGACATGCAACGACACAAGTCGGAGCGTGCCAAGAAACCGGACAAGGAAGACCAGGGACTGATCACGATCCGCATGGAGAATATCTTCACCTGGGGCGAGTTCATGAATATGGACCGCGGCTCCGAGGAGAACGAAGATCTGGACAGTGCAGCAGATGCACTGAAAGATATGGACAATCTCAGCGTTAGCCGTGATGCCAAGGCATCCGCCGGCAAGCTGCGCTTTGATCTGGACCTGCCCTCAGAGGCCAATGACGATCTGGTGCTGGGAGAAGGCATCCTGCTGCCGGAGTGGGACTTCAAGAAACAGAAACTGATTCAGGATCACTGTCGCATACTGCCCATGATGGCCGCCGACGCACCCCCGCGTACATTGCCGGAGAATCTGTGCAAAACGGCCAAAAAGCTGCGCGCCCAATTTCAGCACTTGACACCGGCACGCATCTGGCACCGGGGACAGCAGGATGGCTGCGAAATCGACCTTGATGCTTACCTACGCTATGCCAGTGATCGCGCCGCCGGTCACACCTCATCCAGCGACGGCCTCTATAAAGACCTGCGTGTGGGTGCCCGGGATCTGGCCTGTCTGCTGTTGGCAGACCTCTCACTCTCCACCGATACCTGGGTAAACAATCACGCACGGGTGATCGACGTCATCCGCGACTCTCTGTTTCTGTTTGCCGAAAGTCTGGCCGCCACCGGCGATCAATTTGCCATGTATGGGTTCTCATCCCGTAAGCGGGATCCGGTAAGGGTTCATCAGTTGAAGACCTTTGATGAAAACTACTCGGCCACGGTGCGTGGGCGTATCGACGCGATCAAACCCGGGTATTACACCCGCATGGGCGCCGCCATCCGTCACGCCAGCAACCTCCTCAAAGAACGGCCCGCCGGCCGGCGCTTGCTACTCATTCTTACCGACGGCAAACCCAATGATCTGGATAAATACGAAGGCCGCTACGGTATTGAAGATACCCGCCGCGCCATCCATGAAGCGCGTCAACTGGGCTTGCAACCGTTCTGTGTGACCATTGATGCGCAGGCTAATGACTACCTGCCCCACCTGTTCGGTACCGGAAGTTATGTGGTGATCCATAAACCCTCACAACTGCCTCGTGAACTGCCGCTGCTGTATGCCAAACTGACAGCCTGAAAAAGTGTTCAAAAAGGGGGAAAACACCATTCAATTTTCTGATTGCAGCCCAGCAAATATCAATACCCAATAAACTCCTATTATAGAGCCAGAATATTCTCTTAAATATCAAATAGATAGAAGATAACCAAGCAATCTACACATACATTTTCAGACTGTCGTATCCGTATAGTGGAAAACCACTACCCGCTTTGCAAACACCCCCAATATCCCGTACTATCGTTGTGAATAATAAAAAGAAATTCTGTGCTTAGAGAGACATAAGAAACGGGATTCAAGCACTGCCAAACAGACAGGGAACCTGGTCAATAACAAAAATTTATCTATCCCTGCTCACGTATTCCGGCATGCATTAATCAAGATCCACTTTTTAAGTTCATAGAGAGTTTGAGGGTTGTGTATGACAGGCGGTTCCAACAGCGGAAGCACCTCGAGAAAAAAAACCATCATCATCCTCGTGCTGGTTTTCTCCGCCGGTGTACTCTTCACCGGACTGTTCAACATGGGTCTATCCTCCACCAATGAAATGGAGTTCTGCACTTCGTGCCATTCCATGAAAACCAACTTTGAGGAGTATAAAGAGACGATCCATTATCAAAATACATCGGGCGTTCGCGCCGTCTGCTCCGATTGCCATGTTCCTAAGGAGTTTGGCCCCAAGATGGTAGCCAAGATCCTGGCTTACAAAGATGTGCTGCATGAAATACTCGGCACGCTGGACACTAAAGAGAAGTATGAAGCCCATCGTTGGGAAATGGCTAGCCGGGTATGGGCCAAAATGAAAGCCTCCAATTCACGTGAGTGCAGAAGCTGTCATGACTTTGACCAGATGGATCTTAGCGAACAGAGCCGAATGGCCCGTAAGCGCCACTCCAAAGCAGTAGATGAAGGGCTTACCTGTATTGACTGCCATAAAGGTATCGCCCATACAGAACCCGATGAACCCGAAGAGAATACCGATAACAAGGGTTGATCATATTTCACGGTTCAATATAGGGAGACGGTAAAGATCATGAAGCAGAGTTGGATCTTCGCCATACTGTTAAACCTGATTGTTGTCGCTCCGGCGATGGCGGGAGATAGCGCCAAGGAGGCTGAATATCGTCTGGCGGCGAGTATTGGCGACATCGATACAGTCACCCGCCTGCTGAATGAAGGGGTAGACGTAAACAGTGCCAATCAATTCGGCGTCACCGCATTGATGATGGCCATCCAGAATGACAATTTCGAAACCACCGCCTACCTGTTAACCCGGGGTGCCAATGTGAACGCCAAGGCATCCGCCGGCTGCACGGCCCTGACCTTTGCCGCGGAGAACGGTCATTCAGCATTGACCGCCATGCTGTTGGAGCGCGGAGCCGATCTGAATGCCAGGACCCGTGCCGGCTGGGACTCATTGGCAATAGCCGCACGCTATGGCTTGACTGATATGGTCGAGCAACTGCTGTATAAGGGCGCCAATCCAAATCTGGGCGATCGGGATGGGCGCACCGCACTGATGCATGCGGCTGAAAAGGGGCATTCTGAAACCGCCGACAAACTGATCGAGCGCGGAGCCGACCTAGAGGCGCGTGACATACATGGCAGTTCTGCGCTGATTATTGCCGCCGATAAGGGAAACCTGGATGTTATGGAGGTATTGCTTGAAAAGGGCGCCAACGTGAATGCCAAAGACCAGGACGGTGCCACAGCGCTGATCTGGGCAGTGGGACAGGGACACCTTAAGGCGGTTGAACTCTTGTTAAGGCGCCAAGCAGATGTCAACAGCGCCGACAATGACGGCATCACAGCGCTGATGGAGGCCGCTACCCTGCGGGATGAGGCATTGGTCAAGTTGCTGTTGATCAATGGAGCAGATATCGCGCAAAAAGATAAAAATGGAAACACGGCGGCGGATATCGCTAAAAAGAAAAGAAATAAAAAAGTGATTTCATTGCTCAAGGGTGAATCCTAGACGGAGAATGATTTATAACAGCTTTGTATCCGGCATGCCGGTACATACAGACATGAAAGCGCCAGCCACCATCAGTCGTAGCACATCACGCCGGACAGCTGGGGAATCGAACTCTTTCGACTCTGCAAAGTGCAGTGTATTCAATTACACTGACGATCAGTATCGAAAAATCAACTAGGTTCTCCATAGCAACGGTGAAGTTGTCCTAAGCTGCCGGGTTGTTGAGGCCATGTCTATTAATGGATGCACGAGACGCCCAATCACTGGCTATCCTGCATCGTAAAAAAAAGGGGCATTTGAAGCCTCTTTATTGAAAAAAGCCTGAAAACCAAAGGAGGTATCATGGCGTATAAGACATTAACGAGGGCCACATTGGTCGCTAGTCTCGCGGTTGGCGCCGCATTCTCAGCGTCCGCAGCCGATAAACCCAAATTGATGATGGGTGCAGATGCGGCCATGTTGGCCAACACCTGTGCCGGTTGTCACGGTTCCAACGGTAGCAGCATGGGGCCGGCCTCCCCCACCATCGCCGGACTCTCCCCTACCTATTTCGAAGAGACCATGGCCGGTTTTGCCAGCGGTGAGATCCCTTCGACCATTATGGGTCGCATTGCCAAGGGTTACACCGAAGAAGAGATAAAGGCCATCGCCAAATACTATGCTGGAAAACCTTTCAACAAGGGAAAGCAATCCTTTGATGCGGACCTGGCGGCAAAAGGAGCCAAGCTGCATGACAAATACTGCGAGAAATGCCACGCCGATGGCGGTACGTCGGCAGAAGACGATGCCGGTGTATTGGCGGGACAGTGGACACCCTATTTAACCTGGACCATGGCTGACTTCAAAGCCGGTGATCGGGAAGCCACAAAGAAAATGAAGAAGAAGCTATCGGCATTGCTGGAGCGCGAGGGCAACGAGGGCCTCAACGCCCTTATTAACTACTATGCAAGCCAGCAGCAATAAGATAGGGGACAAATGAATATGAAGATTACACGTCGAGGATTTATTCAAACCGCCGGTGTAGCTACCGCTGCCGGCATGATAGGTATGCCCTTTATCGCGCTGGGTGCGTCAAAGAAAGTGGTCGTGGTCGGCGGTGGTACTGCCGGTGCCACAGCGGCCAAATATATCCGCCTGGCTGATCCCAGCACGGATGTCACGCTGATAGAGGCCAACAGCAACTACTACACCTGTTACATGAGTAACGAGGTACTGGGTGGCGATCGCTCCATGGATTCCATCAAGTTCGGTTACAGCGGGCTGGGCAAACATGGCGTCAAGGTGGTACATGCCAAAGTCACGGATATCGATGCCAAAGGCCGCATGGTAAAAACGGAGGACGGCAATACTTATCCCTATGATCGTTGTATCGTGGCCCCGGGTATCGACTTCCGCTGGGACAAGATTGAAGGTTATGACGCAAAAGTCGCCGAGACCATTCCCCACGCCTGGAAGGCTGGCCCGCAAACCGCGCTGCTGCGTAAGCAGTTGGAAGCGATGAAGGATGGCGGCACTGTCGTGATCGCCGCTCCACCCAATCCATTCCGTTGCCCACCCGGACCTTATGAGCGTGCCAGCCAGATCGCCATGTATCTGAAAGAGCACAAACCCAAGTCAAAGGTGCTGATCTTTGATCCCAAACCCAAATTCTCCAAGATGGGACTGTTTACCGGCGCCTGGAAAAAACTGTATAGCTACCAAAGCGACAACGCGATGATCGAATGGCACGGCCAGCAGGAGGAAGCCGGCGTGGTGAAGGTAAATGCCGCCAACAACTCCGTCATCACCGCTTTTGGAGACGAAATCAAGGCCGACGTGCTAAATGTCATTCCGCCCCAAAAAGCCGGTGCCATCGCCTTTGCGGCGGGCCTGACCAACGACAGTGGCTGGTGCCCGATAGATTTGGGTACGTTTGAATCGAAAATTCATCCCAACATTCATGTCATCGGCGATGCCAGTATCGCCACCGGGATGCCAAAGTCGGGCTACTCCGGCAATTCACAGGCCAAAGTCTGCGCCGCCGCTATTGTGGCCATGATGAATGGACACGAGCCCGGCACGCCTTCCTATGTCAACACCTGCTACTCCATTGCCGGCCGGGACTACGGGTTCTCGGTAGCCGCCGTCTATCGCTTGGCCGAAGACCGTTCGAAAATCACCTCGGTTTCCGGCGGTTTGACACCTGGAGACGCCAGCCCAGAGACGCTCAAACGTGAAGTACTCTATGCCCACAGCTGGTACAACAATATCACCCACGATATCTTTGGTTGATAACCTACCCTGAGAAAAATATAACGGGGCCAGATGGCCCCGTTATATTTTCTGTCCTAATACTTGCGCTGATTGAATAGCCGATTCAGGCCGGCTACCAACAGGTGATCAGGCTCTCGCCTTACCGCGCCATTTGATAGGCGGGAAGCGTCCGCCAGGAGTGGCGAACAAAATCGGGAAAGTCGGGATTCTGCCAACCGGGCTTTGCCAGTTTCTCTTCCGCCGGTCTGATCCGCGACACATAATCCAGCACAGCCAATTCATCACGCGATGTAAAGCGCTGGATCTGTTTAACCATTTTACTGTCGGCATTTCGGCGTTTACCGGAACGTATCCAATCAAACTGGCGGATCAGATAAAAGTAGTTCTGCCCCTGGATCAGCGGGATGTGGTCATCCTTATCGCCCTCACCGACCGGTCCGTGGCATTCACTACACTCATCCTTGAAAACCCGCTCACCCAATTCGAGGTCAAAGCCCGGACCGGTCATATGATTGGGATTCATCGGCAAGGCGGAGATATAGGCCGCTACATCGGCAATCTCTTGCGCCCCACCCAACAAGCGTGGTGAGGTAAAGGGCAACATGGTGGGGTTGTCCCGGTTCCTGGCCCGGATATCCGCCAGCTGTTTGATCAGCACACTGGCCTGCTGACCGGCGATCTGTGGAAACATTCCATCCGGACTCGCCCAACCTTCCGGACCGTGACAGACAGTGCAGACCATAAACACCTTCTTGCCATTCTCCACATCAGGAGTCAGGTGCAGGGCTTTTTCCACCTCGGCCGCGGCCTCTTCCGGGCCTTGAGCCATCACCCCGCCTGTACCGATCACCAACAGCACGAACACGATGAATTGTGCGCTTTGTTTAATCATTCCCGCTTCCCTCACGGCACTCTTCCAGAACCGCCTCATGGTGTTGTCCCGACGTTACGACGCAAACTGGGCATTGAAGATTAACTGTATAAAACTTTCCACATCAATTGGGTATTTCCCTTAACAGCGATTTCAATCACCCGATCAAACCTGCTTATCGTTTTTTCGGGCAGCCATGACCTCCAGCCAATCTGAATGTACACTACCACTTCCCGAACCCGGCCCCGGATCTAGCCGCACGATGAACATCCGCTGGAAACTTTTCACTACCATTACTGCCGCATTGGTCATCAATCTGGCAGTCGGCTATTACGCCTTCATCAGTTTCCGGCAAGCCACAGCGGATGCCACCCGGATCGCCGAGCACACCTTCAGTGTCGTCACCGAAAGCCTCACCACGCAGGTCCACTTTAAAAAACAGGTACAAGAGTGGAAGAATATTCTGATCCGGGGACAACAGCCCGAACTCTACACCCGCTATTTCACACAGTTCCAACTCGAAGAGCGATTGACGCAACAGAGCATCAAGAAACTGCTCAAGCTCCTGCAACCGGAGACGGCATCCTGGCAAGCCGCCAACGCCTTTCAGCAGGCCCACGAAACCCTGGGAAAGCAGTACCGGCAGGCATTGGACAACTATCGCCCCATTACCAGTCTCTCCTACATTGAGATCGATCGGGAAGTGCGGGGGATCGACCGGCAACCGACAGAACTGATGGATCAAGTGGTCAATAGTGCCGTCACTTACAAAGCGGCCCGGCTGGCTGAGATCACCCAACATCAGTCGGCCATAGAGCAACGCATCCTGTTTGCCGTCATCGGACTCCTGACGCTTACCGTCATGGTCCTGGTCTGGTTCGCCGATCGCACCATCGCCCATCCCATTGTGGAGGCCACCGATGTAGCCAGGCGCATCTCCAAAGGGAATCTTGACGGGGCCATCCCGGAACGGGGTAACGATGAAGCCGGCGAACTGTTGCAGGCGATGAAAACCATGCAGGAGAGTCTTGCCATCTCCCAGGGAAAGCTCAAACAGGAGCAGTCGCGGCTGGCCGAACGGGTAGAACGGCGAACCCGGGACCTGAATATCGCCAATGCCGAACTGGCCCGTGCCGCCAAGACCAAGGATATGTTTCTGGCCACCATGAGCCATGAACTGCGCACTCCCCTGACCACAATCATGGGATTAACCGAGATGCTGCAGGACCAGCTCTACGGCCCGGTGAACAGCGGCCAGAGCCGATCACTCGCCACTATTCAGGAGAGCTCCCGCCATCTGCTGACCCTCATCAACGATATCCTGGATGTGGCCAAGGTGGAATCGGGCAAGATGGTGTTGAAATGGGATTACCTGCCAATCGACCAATTGGTGGAAGCCAGCCTGCGCATGGTCCGGCAACCCGCCAACGGCAAGCGACACCAACTGATTCAGCACATCGACCCGGCGGTGAAGCTTATCCATGGCGATGGCCGCCGATTGAAACAGCTCCTGGTGAATCTGTTGGGCAATGCCATCAAATTCACCCCGGAACAGGGAACTATCGGTCTCGATATTACCGCCCTGGCGGCAGATCACGGCGTCGAGATTAGCGTCTGGGATAACGGCATCGGGATCGAAATGGAACAGCAACAGCACTTGTTCGAACCTTTTGTCCAACTGGACAATGAATCGACCCGACGTTACAGCGGCACGGGACTCGGGCTGACACTGGTCAAAAGAATGGCCGAATTGCACGGCGGCGAGGTTCGTGTCGAAAGCACTCCCGGCCAGGGGAGCCGCTTTACCGTCACACTCCCCTGGAGCAGCACAGACAATACCGCCCATCAGCAAAAGTTGGATCAGGAAGAGAATGCGGAATCCCTGCAACCGAAACAGGCACGGCAGGAGACCACGCTTATGTTGGTGGAAGATAACGCCGCCAACCGGGCGATGGTGAGTGACTTCCTGCACCTGCAGGGATTCAATGTCATCAGCGCCAGCAGCGGTATGGAATCCCTGAAACTGGCCTATGAGCATTTGCCCGACATCATCCTGATGGATATACAGCTCAGTGATATGGATGGATTGGAGGTGACGCGTCAGCTACGCCACCACCCGGTCCTCGCCAAGACCCCCATCATCGCCCTCACCGCACTGGCCATGCCCGGCGATCGCGAACGTTGCCTGGAGGCCGGTATGGATGACTATCTGAGCAAACCCGCCGGACTGAAGGAGATCTACCACAGAATACTGACCCACCTTTGAGTCGGCTGATTGCGGTCTCAATGATCGTTCAGGAAGCGGGTTTTGCCGCCAGGTGTTCGGCCACCAGCTCGGTAAGGCCGATCACGTCCACATCCATATCCCGGTCTTCAATACCCTCTTCAAGCACGATGCGACAGTTGGCGCAGGCTGTGACCAGGGTTTTTACGCCCAAGGCTTCGATCTGCTGCTGTTTTCGATCAAACACCTTCAGACGTAATCCGTCCGCCCGTTCGTTGGCGCTGACACCGCCACCCCCGCCACAACACCAGTTCATATCACCGTGGTCACCCATCTCGACAAAGTTGGCGGCCACTTTCGCTAGTAGATCTCGCGGCGGCTCAATGACGCCGCCGCGCCGTACAATCTGACAAGGATCGTGAAAAGTCAGGGGTATATCAGTACTGCCGGATAGCGACAGACGTCCGGCTTTTTGTAACTGATCAAGCAGCTCCAGGATATGGATAATCTCAAACTTGTACGGCCGACCGATGAGATTCGGTCCCTCCCAGCGAATTGCCGTATAGGCGTGTCCGCACTCCGGACTGATGACGTATTTAACACCGAGTGATTCGGCGGCATTGACCACCCGGCTGACCAACTCCTTGGCCGCTTCCGAGCTGCCGATCTGGATACCGCTGTTGGTCGCCTCAAAGGCTTGGCTGCTGATCGTCCAGGAGACTTGGGCGGCATCAAAGATACGCGCCACGCTCTCGATATATTCGGGGAAATTTACCACCTCCATGGAGGAGAACAGGGTCATGTAGTCGGCGCCCGGTTGATCCATCGGAATTTTCAGTCCGGTGTTCTTTTCCACATGGCTCAGTGCCGCCTGCAGGGTTTTCAGGGTAATACCCATCGGGCTGCCGATAGTCAGGGCACGGTGTGTCGCCTCCTGCAGTCCGGGAGGCGAATAGCCGGCGACCGAGAAACCCTCCCGCTCCTTGCGGATCATGTAGGTGATATCGTTACCTACCGGACAAACCATGGAACAGCGGCCACACAGGGTGCAACTGTCATATACCAACTCCTCCCAGTCAGCGAAATCCTGCTCCGTCAACGGTTTGCTTAACCCCAGTTTGATGGCGAACTTTCCCCAGAAGGTGTGCTTCTCCTTCCACAGGCGACGCATCGGTTCCAGCTTATAGATCGGGGTGTAACGGGGATCGTTGGTCTCGGTATAGAACAGGCACGCTTCGGCGCACAGACCGCAGTGGACACAGGAGGAGAAGTAGGCGGCGATTCTGGAATCGATCTGCCTATCCAACGCGGCTACCCCTTTGGCGAAATCATGACCCATGGTCTCTCCCTAGCTCAAGCATTGACACCCTTACGCCCCATGATGGCGCCGGTATAGCCACGGCTGAATACAAAGGTAAAGGAGTGCATCAGATTACTGAATGGGAAATAAATCAGCAGCAGTTCGGCAAGAAACAGGTGCAGCAACCGCAACGGCTCAAAAGCCTGGGCAAGCGCCAGACAGCCGGTCAACATAACCAGGAAAACCAGACTACTGCCGATATAGTCATCCAACGACGAGAGCAGGCGCGTTACCGGATGTAACAGACGATGCAACCAAAGCAGCAACAGTCCAATAAAGGCGATTTCCGCACTGACAATGAAGGCCCAATACGGTAGGGCCGGCCAATCGAAGCCGGTAATCCGTTCGGCGAAAAAATCCACGTGGGGGCGGGCAAAGAAGAGCAGTGCAAACAGCCCCAGATGAAACAGGTAACCGGCAACCAGGGTCAACCTACCTCGATTGGCCACATCCCGCCGCGGTATAAAGCGGCTAAACAAATTGCGTACAGCTCCGCTTGCCCCGCTGGACCGGGGTGACGCCAAATCCCGCTTGATACCGGCACGCAGGATTGAGAAGAGGCGAAACAACACACCGATACAGAATACAGCCAGTGCAAAATACCACAGCGGACCATCGATAAACTGACCTATCATTGCCCGACCTCCTGCACACCCGGCGGCGAGGCTTGCGCCATTCGCTCACCACGCAATCGGGCCACTTCGGACTCGGTCAGGACTTCACCCTCCTGCTCGCAACGAGCCGCCCATTCGGCATGATGTTCGCGGGCCCAGTTCAAATCACAGTACCCGGTGGTCATACCATCTAAGGCGCCTTCCATACCGACCGAACCGATATAGATGTGTCCCAGGATCACGGCGATCATCAGCAAGGTGGTGATGGCATGGGAGACATGGGACAATTCCATCGTCATACGCGCTTGCCCAAACACCGGGAAGACCAGGATCAGGCCGGAGCCGACGATGACCGCCCCCACCAGCACCAGAATCCAGAACATGCTCTTCTCACCCATATTGAAAAAATGGGACGGCACATGTCCCTTGCCGACAATCCCCCCGCCTTTCAGTAACCAGGTCAGATCACCTTTCTGATAGATGTTGCGCCGGACAAAACGGATAAACACCAGAAGCAGTGCCACGGCAAACACCGGACCAAACAGGTTATGGCCCTCCTTGCAGGCGGAGGCGAGCAGTGAAAAATACGCTTGCCCCATCACAGGAATCAGTAGGGAACGGCCAAACAGCAGAACCAACCCGGTTATCGCCAGAAACAGAAAAACAGACGCGATGAACCAATGGATCATCCGCTCATACAGGGTATAGCGGAACAGTTTCTTATCACCCAGCCCGGCGTTGACTTTGACCTTGCCGCGTACGGCATAAAACAGTGCGAGCAATATCAATACACCGGCCAGAAAATAACCTCCGTAAGGGATCAACTGACTCATTCGGAATTCACGCCATTGCTGTCCGTAAGGATTTATCAGCGTGCCGCTATCCACTCCCTTGACTTGCGATTTGCCCGAGATGAGAGCCTCTCTCTGACGCACTTCGCGCCATAAATCGGCGCTTGGATTGGGTATCTGTATCGCTTGTGATTTTTCCCCGGTTTCGGCTCCGGCAGGGAAAGCCGTGCACATCAGCAGCAGTGCAACCATCAGGCCAAGCATAAAAACACCTGAGAAGTTTACTGCCTTACATCCTGCAGATGAAAAACATGCCCGTCTCATCAATCTCTCCTAAAAAACCATCTGATAGGGTAAGGCTGCTGCGGCCACTATCCCTTATCCCTGCCGGCCAGTTGCCTCCAAACGGAGCACAACTGACCAGGCAAAGTGACTGAGCCACCGGCGGCTATTTCTTGATACTGCTCTTTCCCTCCATGCCGCGTGACGCACGGAATGCCGCATTCTGATAAGAGACGCCGCGATTGAGGACGCTGGCCCCACGGTTGATCACCCGTTCGCGGTATATATTTGAGATCACGTTCGCATCACCGGCCAGCAGTGCTTTGGTAGAGCACATCTCGGCACAGAGCGGCAACTTGCCATCGGCCAAGCGGTTGGAACCGTATTTGCGCCGCTCATCGACGCTGTGATCCTCCTCGGGACCGCCGGCACAGAAGGTGCATTTGTCCATCTTGCCGCGCGAGCCAAAGGCCCCCTCCTGCGGGAACTGAGGCGCACCAAACGGACAGGCGTAGAAGCAGTAACCACAACCGATGCAGATATCCTTGTTATGCAGCACCACCCCGTCGAGGGTGTCGTAGATACAGTCGACGGGGCAGACAGCAATACAGGGGGCATCCGAGCAGTGCATACAGGCCACCGAGAGCGAACGCTCACCCGGCTCACCATCCTTGATGGTCACCACCCGGCGACGGTTCACCCCCCAAGGCACTTCGTTTTCGTTTTTACAGGCGGTGACACAAGCGTTGCACTCGATGCAGCGTTCAGCGTCACAATAGAATTTCATTCGAGCCATTATATTTTCCTCTTGTTTACGCTTTGCTGATCTTGCAGAGGCTACACTTGGTCTCCTGCATCTGGGTAACCGAGTCATAACCGTAGGTCATGGCCGTATTCGCGGCCTCGCCCAAGATGTAGGGATCGGCACCTTCCGGATATTTGGAGCGCAGATCCTTGCCTTCAAAGTGCCCGCCAAAGTGGAACGGCATAAAGGCCACACCGGCGGCGACACGGCGCGTCACCAACGCTTTCACCTTCAACCTGGCCCCCTCGGCTCCCTCCACCCAGACATCGTCGCCATCCCGCACACCGGCGTTATTGGCATCGCGCGGGTGGAGCTCCACGAACATCTCCTGCTGCAGCTCGGCCAGCCAGGGATTGGAGCGGGTCTCATCACCGCCGCCCTCGTACTCCACCAAACGTCCGGAGGTGAGGATGATGGGATAATCCTTGGAGTAATCCTTGGCCTGGATCGATCCATAGCGGGTCGGTAGCCGATAGAACGACTTGCGGTCCTCGTAAGTGGGATATTTTTCCACCAGGTCACGCCGACTGGTGTAGAGCGGTTCACGGTGTATCGGCACCGGATCCGGGAAAGTCCAGACCAGGGTGCGCGCCTTGGCATTGCCGAACGGGGCACAACCATGCTTGATCGCCACCCGCTGGATGCCACCGGACAGATCGGTTTTCCAGTTTTTGCCTTCCGCCATCTTCTGCTCTTCCGGCGACAGATCTTTCCACCAACCCAGTTTTTTCAGCAGTTTATCGGTAAATTCCGGATAACCATCCTTGATCTCGGAACCCTTGGAGTAGGAACCGTCGGCCAGCAAACTTTCACCATTCCGTTCCACACCGAAGCGGGCACGGAAGGTAAGACCGCCATCGGCCACCGCTTTGCTGGGGTCGTACAGATTCGGTGTACCCGGATGCCCCATTTCAGCTGTTCCCCAGCAGGGCCAGGGAAGTCCGTAGTACTCGCCGTCACAGGCGCCACCTTCGGCGCGCAGTGAATCGTAGTCAAAGGTGCCCCAGTTCTGCTGCTGTTGCTTCATCCTTTCGGGGCTCTGGCCGGTATAACCGATGGTCCACATCCCCTTATTGAACTCCCGGGTGATATCTTCAATCAGTGGCTCTTCGCCATTCACCTTGATGTTTTTCAGCAACTGTTCTGCAAAGCCCAGCTTCTTGGCCATCTTGTACATGATGGTGTGGTCAGGCAGTGATTCAAACAGCGGATCGATTACCTTGTCACGCCACTGCAGTGACCGGTTGGAGGCGGTCACCGACCCATAGGTCTCAAACTGGGTCGCCGCCGGCAACAGATAGACGCCGTCAGTGCGATCGTGCATCACGGCAGAGACGGTCGGATAGGGGTCGATAATGACCAGCAGATCCAGCTTCTCCATCGCGCTCTTCATCTCTTTGCCACGGGTTTGACTGTTGGGCGCATGGCCCCAGAACACCATCGCCTTCACATTATCCTTTTGCGCGATGTTCTTCTTGTCTTCCAGTACCCCGTCGATCCAGCGTGACACCGGGATGCCGTTGGTGTGCATGGTGCTGATATCCTTGCCACCCTTCTGCTCATAGCTGGCCGGATCAAAGCGCCCCTTCACCCATTCAAAATCCACATCCCAGACTTTGGACCAATGTTTCCAGGCACCGGCCGACAGGCCATAGTAACCCGGCAGGGTATGGGACAGCACACCGAAGTCGGTCGCTCCCTGAACATTGTCATGACCGCGGAAAATGTTGGTTCCACCGCCGGAAACCCCGACATTACCCAGGGCCAATTGGAAGGCGCAGTAGGCGCGGGTATTGTTATTGCCGATAGTGTGTTGGGTTCCCCCCATACACCAAATGAAGGTGCCGGGGCGGTTGTCCGCCATCGCCTTGGCGGCAGCAAGAACCTGGTGCTCCGGCACGCCGGTTACCCGTTCCACTTCGTCCGGTGTCCATTTGGCCACCTCTTTTTTCACCTCATCCAGTCCATATACCCGCTGGCTGATGTACTCCTTGTCCTCCCAGCCATTCTTGAAGATATGCCAGAGCATGCCCCAGATGATCGGCACATCGGTACCGGGGCGGATTTGCAGAAAATGGTCTGCATGCGCAGCGGTACGAGTGAAGCGCGGATCGATCACGATCACCGGCGCATTGTTCCGCTCCTTGGCCCGGAAGATATGCTGTAGCGCCACCGGGTGCGCCTCGGCCGGATTGCTGCCGATCAACAGGATCGCCTGGGAGTGGTGAATATCGTTGTAGGAGTTGGTCATCGCCCCGTAGCCCCAGGTGTTGGCGACACCGGCTACGGTGGTGGAGTGACAAATGCGAGCCTGATGGTCGACATTGTTGGTACCCCACATAGCGGCAAATTTGCGAAACAGATACGCCTGCTCATTATTATGTTTGGCAGAGCCGAGCCAATATACCGAATCCGGTCCCGAGCTTTCACGGAGCTGCAGCATCTTGTCGCCGATCTCGTTAATCGCCTCATCCCAGCTGACCCGCTTCCATTTACCGCCCACCAATTTCGTGGGGTACTTCAGACGCCGTTCTCCATGGCCGTGCTCGCGTACCGAAGCGCCCTTGGCACAATGGGAGCCACGATTGAACGGATGATCGAACGCCGGCTCCTGGCCGGTCCAAACACCGTTCTCCACTTCCGCCACAATACCGCAGCCGACCGAACAGTGGGTGCAGATCGTCTTCACCTGTTGTGAGGTACCGCTTGCCGCGGGCGTATTGGCCTCGACCCGCTTGATCATACCGGGCGTGTAACCACCGGCTAACACCGCACCACCCGCCATCAGGCTGGAATTGCGCAGAAAGGCACGGCGGCTGATGGCGTTGCCAGCGGACGGATTGGTCCGGCTCCGCTCATCTACCGGTTGCTGAGTGGTCTGATCAGATCTTTTTGTCAGTTTCATTGCATTCCCCCTGATGGGCTACGGGCGCCGATCAGCTAGCCGTGGTTTTGTAGTATTCAAGAATGTGCGCTGTCAGACGGTAGCCTTGCTGCACTTTTGTCTGTGCCGAGGAAGTCTCTTCCGCCGCCATTACCGTGCCTGGTAAGACGGCAGCGGTTGCCACTCCCACACCCGTCACTAACGAACCGCGAATGAATTCGCGGCGACCGCTATCGAGGGTTTTATTTGAATCGTCTTTCATTACATCTCCTCCCATCGAGGGCAAAAGTAGTATGTCCATTAAACCTGCATTGCCAGGTATCGCGTCTCCAACTCGATAAACGCAATGCCAAACCGGCCCACCGCTCGATAAAACACGGCAGATCTTGCCTCACTCAGATCAATAAAAAAGCGCTTCAGCCAACCGGCCATATGCGCGTTGAAGAAATGTGCTTGACGTTCATGCGCGAGCGCATCGGAAATCAGCAGCTGCATCACCTCACAAAGTGCTGCGACATGATCTTCCGGCTCGTGCACATCAGGATCACGCTGAAAACCCAGTGTCGCCAGATCATCCCGCAAACGTCCTAGCGGCCGCTCCATCAAAAACCCGGTGAGATACCAGGAGCCATAGGGCACCAGCTCACCCCGGCCCAAACCGATAAACAGCTCATGATATTCATCACTGATGGCTTCCGGCTGACAGGTGGTGGCGGCCAACCCAAGCATGGACATGGCGAGCGTCATATCGTTATCGGTCTGAGCGACCGAGGTAAAACCAGACACCCGATCAAGCATCGACTGATCCGGCGGGCGAACCAGCAGTGAAGCCAACAAACCATAGGCACCGGCGCGGTATTGCTGCTCCGGAGAGAGCCGGCCGTCACCGGCTGCGACCGCCGCACCGCCCGACTTGGTTTGTTGTTCTAATAGCTGGGTCTGCATAGCTTCAACCTGATTCACCATCAACGCTTCCTCGTATTAGCTATGAGCAATGAGCGGGCCAACAGACCCGGTAAAAAAATGACCAAAAAGGAGCAAATACACTAAGCCAACCGCACTACTGGAGTGTTTTACCCGAGATCCCCTGGGCCATGGCCTCCGTATCCTGGGCAATATCCACCACCCGGCAATCTTCACACAGGGTCAAGCGCTGCCGTGCCCGCCCGTCCTGGAACATCCAGTGCCCTTCCAGCTTCTTCAGCATGTTTTCGATCACCGACCGGGTCGCGAACGGTTTGCCACAGCCGGTACAACAGAAGGGGGGCTCGTGATGCAACAGACGCGTCTGGTTGCGCTGCTCACGATCGAACAACAGCCGCGGTGTAATCCAAATCGCATCTTCCGGGCAGGTCCGGGTACAGATGCCGCACTGCAGACAATTGGCCTCGATAAAACGCAATTGCGGCTCATCCTGACCGGACAGCAGCGCCTTGCCGGGACAGGCGCCGACACAGGCCAGGCAGAGGGTGCAGGTATTAGCATCCACTTGTGCGGTACCGAACGGCGCCCCCACGGTGAGGCTCGCCATCGGTCGTGAGCGGGGGGCCTGTTCATACAGGTGATCGATCGCCATATAGGCCACTTGTCTTTTGCTGCCGTTGGCAGAGAAATTGGCCGGCGAAACGGTTATTTTCGCCCCATCCGATTCAGCCCCTTGATCGGCGTCGCGTACCCGCCGAATCGCACTGTCGGGATAACCCATGGCAGACAAGATCTCGCCCGCGGTCAGCAGCTGTTGTTGCAGAGCGGACGCGACAGAAGGCGGCGTATCTCCCCGATCCCACAGCAGCACCGACTCAGCCCCGTAAGCCAAAGCCGTGAGCCAGACTTCCAGGCCGACGCTGGCCAGCTCTTCGACCTGCAGCGGCAGAGTGTTGGCGGGAAACCCGTACAACGCCCCTGCTACATCGGTCGTGATAACCAGCACCGGCTGGCTTCCCCCAGACTGCCGATACGTCTTCAAAAGCAGACGCACCTGTTCCAAGGTGTCCCGGGGTTGTGGATAGCTGTAACGTATCGCGCCGCTGGGACAGACCGTGGCACAGACACCACCCCCCTGGCAGCGGTGGGCATCCACGCTGATCCGTTCCAGCAGTGAACTGATCGCCTCGGCCGGACAGGCGTCCATACAGCGGGTACAGGCAATATGTCCGGCCCGGCCATGGGCACAGATCGAAGCGTCGTAGCTGAAGTAGCGCGGTTTATCGAAGGTCCCTACCAATTCGCGTAACGACTTGATGGCACCACCCAGACTGGTCTCATCGATGCCACTGTGCAGATAACCCGGCGGCTTCATCGGCATGCCCAGTTGCGGAACGGCCCCCAAATCCAGGACCAGATCCGCGGTGAGCGTCTCGGCGTTGGGTTTGCCCGGTTCACCCAGCTGCAGGCGGAAAGCCCCCAGATGTCCGAAGATCTGCAGTGGCCGGCCGGCCTGTGAAATGACCGGCACCCCGGGCAGCTCTTCACCCTCGGTCAGCAACACCTGCGCCCGCAAGGGCGCTTCCAACCGGGGCGCGAACTCCAGCGCCTCGGCACCGCCGATGATCACCACCCGCCCCTGGGATTGGAATTCGATCAGATCGGTAGAATCGACAGGCACGCCCTTGAGCGCGGCCAAGGCCACCTCCCGGGCACGCTGGTTACGTATTTCGGTTGAATCGGTTATCTGTTCGTTCATATTGCTGTTCTGTCATCCGCTGTGAGATTAGGTGTGCCGGGGCGCCGCGCGGACACGATTCAGGTCGGTGCCGTATCATCCCGATCCGTTTCCTCAGGTGCCGCCTGCTCGACGACCGGCGGGACATCGCTATTCGCCGATACGGGATCGTCCGTAGCCGACAGGTCGGCCGTGCTATCGGAATCCAAGGCGGCCGTTAACTTCTCTTTGGCTAACGCCAGTTGGTGCCGCATATCCGCGGTCACGATGTCTCCCAGGGCGGCAAAACTGGTGAAATCACCGGCATAATCATCCAAACCGTCGCAGACATTGAATGCCTCGCTGTGGAACAACTTCCTCAGCGCCTGGCGGCGCAAGGCTTCGCTGACCTTTTCCGACAGGAAGCCGGTGTAATCGGAGGTTTCATCCAGGGAGTCGATGGGTGGCATATCTGCATCGGTCGGCAACCGGGTCTCCTTTTCCGCCTCCACCGGAGCGGGAGGCGATGCCTCCTGGTTACCCGCCGGCGTTTGCGCTGAAGCGCGTTTCAGGCGGGACCAGCGAGAGACAAAGTCATCGGTCGCTACCACAGGTGTCGGCTTTTTGGGTTCGCCGCTCATGGCCTGACGCCCCCGTCCGCCTCTTTGCGCCAGTCGGTCAAGTGACGCTTTTTCTTCTTTTCCGGTACATAGTGGTTCAGTACGAAAAGTTCACACCAACGATAGAGTTCAGGCGGCATGGCAACCGTATAGACCTCTTCATCCCCCTCCTGATAGGCATTCGCTTCATCAAAACTGAGGCTGACCAAAAAAGGTACGGGCACGCCCTCGCCGTTGTTATTGGCAATGACGAAACAGTGTGGGTCGGGTGCGCACAGGTTGTGGTAATAACTTTCGCACTCATCGGCATACAGCCGCAGCCGGAATCCGGGATAGAGATACTGCCGGATCTCACCCTGCTCATGCACCAGCGAGACCGATTCAGCCTTGCCGGCCAGATCCCAGCGCTTAGCGGTAACACCGATAGCCTCCCAGCGATCGTCCTGCCAGGGGCTGGCCGAAGGCGAGCGCTGCATCAACACGGATAGCGAGAAATCGGTGGGGACCGCTCCATCCAGATCGTTGGCGGGTCTATTTGTCATGGCGTCGCCTTTTTCCAGCATTCATTGACAACTGCTTCGCAAAGAACATACCAGCCGCGACGCTGCCGCGCCGACCAACCTACCAAGGCCCTGGCGACGACCAGCAGGAATTAAACGCCCTGAAAATTGCGGCAAAATGTCACAACTAAATATGGAAGATGGGACAAATGACACCAGTTACCGCCTGACTCGCTCCCACCTGGTTGCGACAATCTGTTCAGAAGCTGGGAATTTAATAACCCTAGTAAATAGGTATGGTTTTTGCGGACAGCTGCCTCTAAACTTTGCGTTGAGGAGCAGCTATGGAAGATCAGCACAACATC
This sequence comes from Sedimenticola sp., assembly GCF_050289425.1. Classification (NCBI taxonomy): domain Bacteria; kingdom Pseudomonadati; phylum Pseudomonadota; class Gammaproteobacteria; order Chromatiales; family Sedimenticolaceae; genus Sedimenticola; species Sedimenticola sp. The sequence continues at coordinate 23,419 of NZ_JBNKFS010000023.1, forward strand.
ACCACCCACAATCCATCCGCGAGCCAGCGGCTGATTGACCGATTTGGCAGAGAGATCAAATATCTGAGGATATCGGTAACCGATCGGTGCGACCTGCGCTGTGTCTACTGCATGTCGGAAGAGATGCAGTTTGTCCCCCGCTCCCAACTGCTGACTTTGGAAGAGCTCTACCGCATCGGCAAGACATTTGTGGAACTTGGGGTCAACAAGATACGCATCACCGGCGGTGAGCCGCTGACCCGGCGCAACATCATCCAGCTGTTTCAGTCTCTTGGCCAACTGGGCGGACTGCGCGATTTTACCCTGACTACCAATGGCACCCAGTTACCGCAACACGCCGCAGCACTTAAGGCGGCCGGCGTTACCCGAATCAATATCAGTCTGGATACCCTACAGCCGGACCGTTTTCACGCCATCACCCGCACCGGTGAATTGCAGCGGACCCTGGCCGGTATCGACGCGGCACTGGATGCCGGCTTCCAGCGAATCAAGATCAATGCCGTGATCCTCAAACATCGGAATCACGATGAAGTGGTCGATTTGGTCCGTTTCTGCCAGGAACGGGGCATGGACATCAGCTTTATTGAGGAGATGCCCCTGGGGGTCATCAACGAGCACGACCGGGCCGAAGCTTACTATTCAAGTGATCAGATTCTGCATGACTTGCAGCAGGTGTATTCGCTGCTGCCCACCACCGAGACCACGGGCGGACCCTCGCGTTATTATCAAATCTGCGGCAGCGATACCCGGGTCGGTTTTATCTCGCCCCACAGTCACAACTTCTGCGACAGCTGCAACCGGGTACGGATGACGGCGGAGGGCCGGCTACTGCTCTGTCTGGGTCAGGAACACTCCATGGATCTGCGTCGCGTGTTGCGCGCCCACCCGCTGGACGACGAACCGTTGCGAGCGGCCATTATCGAGTCCATGAATATTAAGCCTAAAGGACACGATTTCGACTTGACCAGCCAACCGGTTTTGTTCCGGCACATGAACGCCACCGGAGGCTAACTCATAAGATCCGTCAACCGTCCCACGCAACACCCAACCGCCTGATGTGCATCAACGCAATGACGGCGGTCATCTGCGATAGTTAACATTGGAGAGAAACTAACGGGAGGGATCGTATCATGCTAACCCTTGAAGATTGTCTCGGCCTCTGTGAACTGGATGAAGAGGAGATCATGGCGATTGCCGAGCATGAACATATCCCCGAGATTGTTGCGCTTGAACTGGCCCAGTATCTGGTCCATCTACCGGAAGGAACGGTGGTAATCAAACGCATGATTCTGGACGATATCGATCACGCTAAAAGCTGCCAGAATTTTGCTCATGCGCAGGCACTGGAGAACGCGCTGAAGCATTTTGTTGCCAGCCACCCGGAGTTCACGGTTCGCCAGTAACCCGAAGCGGGATTAACAGATGAATTGGCCTCCGCCACCGGGGAGACTAAGGAGCAGGGGTTGTTATATTTTGCTCTTCCACCATCCGGTCAATCAGTTCCATTACCTGGTCACTCGACGCTTCTGCCGACTCAAAGGCCGTTAATATCTGATCCTTGACGGCTTGATCCTGCTCCCAATCCTGGCCGATATGCTGCATCGCCTGATGGATAGCTTGGTGTACGCCGGCATGGTGCGGCTCGAGTGCCTTGAAAGCCGCTGTGTGGGCAAATTTCTCCCGTCCTTCCCCCGCGTCATACCATTTACCCAAGCGGCAGTTGTGATGGTCGACCTGCACCACCAAAGCCTCATCGGCCTCGGCACCCTTATTGACGGCCATGTAGGCATTCTGCTTGTACACCAGATGGTCCAGTTTCACCAAAGAGGCAAAATTGACCGACTGGGCGTAACTGATCTTCTGCAATGTCGCTTGAGAGGATTCAGCAAAGCCGGAGTATTTTTGCTTGAAATCGATCAGCTCACTCTGGGAGTCATGGGCCATGGCGCCCATCTGCTCCGCATCCACCAACATTTTCTCGGTGTCTGCAGTGATCGTGGAGATCATCTGGGTAATCTCATCCGTTGCCTTTTTTGTGTTCGCCGCAAGATTTCTCACTTCATCGGCCACGACCGCAAAGCCACGCCCATGCTCCCCGGCCCGTGCCGCCTCAATGGCCGCATTCAGCGCCAGCAGATTGGTTTGATCCGCCACCCCGGCAATCAGGGTGATCATCCCCGTCATCTCGGCACTCCGTTCATTCAGTTTCCGAATCGCCTCACCGGTCAGATCGACTCGGCTCATAATACCGTCCAGTACATCGGTAATCCTCGTCAACGCCTGCTGCGCCTCGGCAGCCACCTCGCTGTTTTGCGCGGCGATATCCACCACCCCACTCATCTGTTCGGTGATGTTGAGCATATCCTGCTGATTGAGCTTTAGATTCATCAGCATTTTTTCCGTATTGAGCGTACTTAACCGTGAAAGCAACTCATTACGGTTCACATAGCGGGCATCCGATTCCATAGCCTGCAGTGATTCATTGATACGAATAAGCGACTGCTTGAACTCCCCATGCAGCCCGTCCGGTTGTGTCTTACGATAAAACTTCCCCGCCACGGCATAACTGAACGCCGTATCCACCTCTCTGAAGAACGGCTCCATCTGGTCCAACATGTCATTGATATGCCATGACAGGTCATGCAACTCCCGCGTCGCCGGTGCACCGGTTATGCGGCGGGTAAACTGCCCCTTGGCGGCATCCTCCAAAACCGCCGTCAACGCCTCTACCAGCCGGAATGGTTCCCTTATCGAGACCAGTGCATACACGCCAAACAGGCTGGCGACAACCCAGAAACCGAGATACCAGATATTGAATCCATGCTGGATAAAGAGCGTGACCAATAGCGAGAAAAGCAGAAAGTTGAAACCGTGGATCAGCAGTTTTAATTTAGATTGCAAGGATAAATTCTTCATAACTCACCCCCTTGCTGTTCAATGCATCCACCAGGAAACGGATAGAGTGATCCATCTGCTCCTTTACCGGGTGCTGTTTTTCGATACTGAGCATCTGCTGATAGATGGGTTCGATAATACCGATAGCCTCTCGACGCGGCTTACGCCGCACCGAGAGGTAGCTGGTCATGTTGCCGGCCGCATCCCTATCCGGGGTAATATTGGCGAAAACCCAATAATATTGACCGTCTTTGGCGAGATTCTTGACGTAAGCGAACACCTCCTGGCCCTGAGCAATGGTGTCCCATACCAGCTTGAACGCTCCCCGCGGCATATCAGGATGGCGGATAAGATTATGCTGAACACCCAATAATTCCGACTCTTCATAGCGGGCGATATCCATGAAGATGCGGTTGGCGTAGGTAATCCTGCCCTTTAGATCGGTCTTGGAAACAATGTAGGAGTCGTCAGGAAGCTGTCGTTCCTGGTCCAGCGGTTGAACGGTATATTTCACCTTGCCCCCTTCCCGGAAATCCTGAAATAAATGACCGTATCAGGAAATATTTTTCTGCCTATAACTCTAGTAGTTTATTCGGCCAACTTTTCCATTACTTGAGATCAAGTCTAGAAGCAGATCTAAGCAAATAAAGGGGAAAGAGAAATACTACTTTCAGTCTCACTCCATCAATAATGATTCACGCAAAGCGAAATTGTCAGCTACATATAGATGTCTGCCTTGGCCGCTTGCGCAATCGGCCGTACCGGTTCGGCGCGGATGACAAATCGCTCCCTGCCGCCCGGTATCAAGGCATCGAAGGGGTAACAGGTAATCAACGTCAAGCGCGACGCATCCTGATTCAATAACCAAACATCGTCCTGCGAATGCACCTCCCTGCGGATAACGGCATAGATCAGCGACCTGCCGTTGGCCGGTGTCAGCTCTATCCAGTCTCCCGGTTGCAGATCCCGGAGAAAGCGAAAATGGGTATCCCGGTGCCCGCTCAGCACAACGTTGCCGGACTCCCCGGGCGCGGCGGTTCCTGCGATATGCCCCGGCCCAAAGGCCAGGTTGCGACCACTGGCACCGGACAACACAATCTGGTCAATACCGAGCCGCTTTACCCGTAGGCGGGCAACCGGCCAGGTATCGGCCCAGGGCCAGGGATATGTCCGTTCCCCGCCTGTCAACGTAGTGTCCCAAGCGGACTGCAGCAACTGCTGCGCCAGCCACGCCTTCGCTTTGATATAGCCACCCTCCGCTATCTGCCAGGTACCAACCAGCACGCACAGGATAATCAGCAAGCGGATGAGATAGCCCCTTGACCGGTTCATGTTCGATACCCCCTCCCCGGTCCGGCAAAGGAGGTCGATGGCGACAGCCACCTAATATGGCGAAAGCGCGACAGCAAACCGGCTCCAATCAACAGCAGCATCCCAAGCAGCAGATTCAACTCGGCCGCCGTCGCGGTTTGCGGCAGGTGGCCAAACACTTTTCCGGCACTCCAGCCGTGCGGCAGGTTAGTCGGCATCGCTTTTTCTGCCAGCCCCTCCGTTTGCGGTCTTGAAGGGGTCTTATCCACAGCGACCAGACTGGTATAACGGCTGACCAGTTGGTGGGTCAACGCCACATCCAGTACCGCCTGGCGCACCTCGGACTCGGCAACACCCTGTGCCTTGCGATCCATCAATTCGGCTATTTTCCGCCGCGCCCAGAGCTGATGCACGCCGGCGCGAGCCGCCCCACCGTGTAAAGTGACCTGTTGCTGCCAGGTGTTACCCGCCGCTTCCCCGGTCAACCTCAGCTGCAGATTGGGCTGGGACATTTTCAGTGCCACCAGAACCGGTTCGCCCTGATAAAGATCGGGTATTCGCGCCGGCCACATCTCCACCTGCTGATCGGCCGGCCAATGCAGTTTTATTTCAGTCAAACGCGGGGTTTCCAGTTTGGCAAACAGCGCCGCCATCTTTTCCCCCACTTCGGACACCTTGCCGATGTAGGTGAACGTACCCCGCCCAAACTGGGCAGCACGGGTCATAAAGAAGCTGTTGGGTGCCGAACCGATGCCCACCGTGAACAACCGGCTGTTACCCAGCCGTTGATGGATCAGCTCAAACAGCGCCTGCTCATTACCCACGCTGCCATCGGTGAGGAAGATGATCTGGCGCAATACACCTTGCTCGGCCTGTCGACTGAGGGCCTGTTGCAGGGCCGGCAGCATTTCGGTTCCGCCATCCGCTACCAGGCCATCCACATATTGTCGGGCCCGCTGCAAATTGCCGGGAGTGGCCGCCACCGCCTGCGGAAAAAGGGTGTGAGTTTGGTGATTGAACTGGATGACATTGAAGCGATCGGCCGACGTCAACCGTTGCAGCGCCAACTTGAGTGCAGCACGGGCCTGGAGAATGGAATTTCCATGCATCGATCCCGATGTATCAATCACGTAGATCGCTTCCCGGGGAATGCGTTGCGTTTGGGTCGGTGCTGCGACCGGTGGCACCAGCATCAGCAGCGCGTATTCATCACCTTGCCACGATTCACTGAACAGTGCCGCCTGCGGAGCGGCGCCTGTCTTGGGCACCCACAACAGTTCAAAGTCCCGATCCGCCGGCACCTGGCTATCTTTCAGAGCAAGATGGATAACACCCTGTGCATCCTGCTCTTGGGTCACGGCATGGTAACTACTCTCCAGGCGAGCCAACGGCATACCCGCATCGAGCCGGATGCTTATTGTTACCGGGTTATTCGAACCTTCCTGCGGATCCACCACCGGCGGCGTGATGCGGGAAGCATCGGTTACCTGATCGGTATTCTCCGCCCATCCGCTGCCCTGGAATGCCACCACCTCGGAACGGCCGACGGGATTCCCCGGGATATAGCGGGGTGCCACCACCAGTGGGAAACGCAACCTGAACTGACCCTGGTCGTAGGGGATGCTCTGCTGGTACTCGATCTCCACCTGCACCGTCTCACCGGGAGCAATATTGGCTATCGCCGTGGTAAAGATGTTGGGTCGTTCCTGACTTAACAAGCTCGCTTTCTTGCCCGCCCGCTTAGCCGACTCGTAATGTTTTCTAGCCTCTTCCTTCTCTTTGATTTCACCTTCGATCACACGCTCCCCGATACGTAACCGCATGCGGTCTACCGCCGCGCTTTCCGGCAGTGGGAAGACATAGGTCCCTTCGACCCACTCCGTACCGGGATTCTTAAAACGCTGCCGAACCTTGACCCGCGCCAGCATACCGCTGACCTGCATCGCCACATCGGTATGCAGCATCGGCGCATCTAACACCGCACCGCCGCTGGCCAATCTGAGCAGCAACGAACCGTGCTGCACCGAATCAGGCCGGATTACCGAAGACGTCTCCATCGGAACCGTCTCCGCCGCCTCCACCGGGGCAATAAAAAAGAACACCAGCAATCCCATCAGGATGGCGGTGAGCACCCCGGCCAACAGCGAGGCGAGGGAGGTAAACCAGACATCCTTCATCAAATAATTAATCGGTTTTTGATTTGCCATGACGTTCCCCTTTAGTTTTTTTCTGATTCTGGTCATAGTCGGTCCGCGGATTCGGACTGAGTCGGTAAAGCTCCCGGTTCATCGCCTCCGGAGAGCAGTAGAGAAAGTGCTCACTGAGCGGTTGCATCAAGCGGTTCATGGCACCTCCCGGTACTGCATACGGATAACCACTTGCCGGTCGTAACCCAGACCCTCCGGATCGTCCGCCGGATAACGGGCGGCATCTTCACCGTGTGCCAACTTGACCAGGCGCCCGGCCGTTACACCGTGCCGAATCAGCGGACGTATCACGGCCTCGGCACGGGCTTCACTCAAACGTTGATTTTGCTCAGTCCGTCCCCGACGATCCGCGTAGGCGTCCAACGTCAGGACTAGATAGGGGAGAGGAGCCAGGGCCTGCGCGAGCTGCTCCAGGTCATGTTGCGCTTCCGGTTCCATGACAGACTGTCCAGTTCGAAAGCGAATGCGGAAAACAAAGCCGTCGGCGAGCGCCTTTAACTGCCCTCGATAATGCTCCCGCTCGGCGCTCAATTGACGGCTGAGTGATTCACGCTGCACAGACGCTTCACGCTGTTGCCGTGCCAGCCGCTCCACCTCCTGCCGCGCGGTGTGCAGATCGGATTCCAGACCCGCATTCTGCTCGACCAGCACACCGCCTGCGGCACCGACAATAAATCCGGGCGGACCACCCAGCAGGGCGCCAACGATCGCGCCGATGCCGACACCACGCCAGGGTGGTGGAGAACGATCGGCGTCTTGCGCCGCGCCACCACCTTGCCACTGCTCCAGCCCTAATTCGGCCCCTGGCCCCATCGCCGGGGAAGCGCCGACAGTGGCTGTCAGTACCATGCCGGCGACCAGAGATATTGCTGTTGTCTTGTTCATGTCCGACTCCTGCTTGGCCCAGCGCACCGTCCCTGGTGAGAGCGTCTTCCTGACTGGCGCCGGTTGCTTGTTGTGTTGCAGGCATTAAACAGGAACAGAATGGCAGGCAGCTTTCACGCATCGGGCGATGCCGTGACAGATTCGGGCAAAAATGTGGCAATTTGTCCAAATGACTTGTCCACGGTGGGACAAATCGGACCAGCCCCGTTACCGTGGCGGTACGATTTGACACAGTCAGGGTTGATCGCTTGAGCGCTAGAGCGGCAGAGTGGGAGAACCGGGGTTACGGTATGAATTTTGCCTGATTAACCAGGATCCAGTAGGCAGCGCAAGAGAATTCACAGATGGCAGCCGTTATGTCAGCCCATAGCGATGTATTCATGAGTGTCAAACAGGTGGCCGAATACCTGCACCTGAATGAAAAAAAGATCTACGCCCTGGTCAATGAAGGCGGTATCCCCGCTACCAAGATCACCGGCAAGTGGATGTTTCCACGCGAACTGGTGGATCGCTGGATGCTGGACTCCACGCATGGCGGACTACTGACCGACAGATTGGTCATATCGGGCGGCGACGATCCCCTACTGTTTCACCTGATCCAGGATTTTGCGCGCGAGACCGGTGCGCATGCCCTGATCAGCTATACCCCGACCAGTACCCGCCTGGGACTCGATCTGCTGCAAGCCAACCGGGTGGATGCCTGCGGGGTCCATTGGGGCCCGGATGCCGAGAGTCATATGCGCCATCCGGCTCTGTTGAGCCAATATTCCCAACATCGTCAATGGGTGCTGATTCGCGCCTTTAAGCGGGAACAGGGATTGATCACCACACCCTCGCTCGCGCGGGAAATCGAGGATCCTCAGCAACTGTTCAACCCTCATTACCGCTGGGCGCTACGCCAGACCGGATCCGGCGCACAGCGTTTCCTGCTGGAGCTGCTGAGCCACTATGGGATTAACAAGGATCAGTTAAACGGTACGATCACCGCACTGTCAGAACGCGAAGCGGCCGCGGCCATTACCATGCAACGCGCCGACATCGCGCCCGGCACCCGGGCGACAGCCACCGAATACGGCGTAGGATTCATTCCCTGCGGTTGGGTCTCTTTCGACTTGGCACTGCCTCGGGCCATCTGGTTTAGACGCTTGTTCCAGGAACTCCTGGCCCGACTGAAATCCCAACCCTGCCAAGCGATGGCGGATATATTGACCGGCTACAATCTGGATGGCGCGGGAGATCTGGTCTGGGGAGATGAGTAGAAGCGGCCGTCGTCAGCGACCGCCATATCGATTTGGCAAGAATCGCTATTCGGGATTTTTCAACCCCTTCAGAGCAATATCCAGTCGTTCACCTTCGAGATACTGAAAGCAGCGGGTACTCCATTCATCGACCGTCATGCTGCCATCCGCCAGCATGGCCGACACCACCTGCCCCCACTGAACCAGATAAGCGTTTTTTTCAAGCAGCTTGGTATGCTGGTCCAAAAGCTCCCGTCTTTTTTTATCCAGTCTCTCAAGCTCTTGTTCAACAAACAGCCCATGCTCATCTACCATAACCGTACCTTCGATCATTCATTAGTGTTAAATCAATTGCCTGGATAATAGCCCGATGCACCGCCCCGCGCCTACCCTCGACCATCACTCATCTCTAGAAACTATAGCCGAAATGCCCATTTAGGAGTCTTGCGGCCCCCTTTACAACGGGTGCATGGCATGTAATTGCTCCTCGATGGTCTCTTCATCACTCGCCATGACCGGATGACTCAACAGCCAGACGGAGAAGCGGGCCCCCTGACCCGGTTGTGAGGTAACGGTAATGTTGCCGCCGTACCGGCGGATTAATCCATAGCTGACCGATAATCCGAGACCGCTCCCCTCTCCTTCCCGCTTGGTGCTGTAAAACGGGTTGAATACCCGACTGATTGCTGCCGCATCCATACCTTCGCCGTTATCCTCCACCTCGATGACGACTCCCTGATCATTCCAGTCCCGAGTACTGATCTCGATCACACCACCCGCTGCCTGTATGGCATGCACGGCATTCACCACCAGGTTGACCAGCACCTGCTGCAGCTCTTGTTCATTAATCTCGACCGCGGATGTCGCCAGTAGTGATAACACGATATCAAACTCGGCCTTTTTTCGCAGATGACGCACCAGCGCCAAAGTATGCTCTACCACCCCATTGACATCCACGTGACTGAGGTAACCGGCGTATTCGTTCGGACGGGCATACTGCAGCAAATTATTGACGATATCCTTGATTCGGTAGATCTGTTCCATCACCAACCTGATCTCATGCTCCACCGGCTTAACCGCCGGCCCCAGTTCGGCGGCAATGACATCCAGATTACCCAGCATGACCGCGGTCGGATTGTTGATCTCATGAGCTACGCCGGCTGTCAGTTCACCCAGTGCCGCCAGCTTCTCGGCCACCACCAACTGTTGCCGCGTTTCGCGCAAGGCATGGATAGTCCGTTGCAGGTCCTGGTTCTTGCTCTGCAGTTCGGCCGTGCGCTCCCTGACCTTGTCTTCCAACTGATCGGCCCAAAGTTTGATCTGTCGATTGCGTTCCGCGAGCAGATCCAGCATGGCGTCAAACTCCCGGGCCAATTCACCGATCTCATCTCGGGAAGCGATCACACCCACCCGCTTCGCTTCACCCTCACGGGTAGCCCGCACCACTTGACTCATCTTTTCCAGCGGCTTGAAGATCGACTTGGCACCCACCACCGCCAACAGGGACGAAATCCCCATCAGAATCAAAAACAGCAACACCAGGATACCCAGTGCCTGCCACAACTCTGTCCTGAATGGCTCCTCCAGAAAACCGGCATAAAGCATACCCACCCGTTTACCCTGGACGTCGACGATAGGTTCATAGGCGGAGAGATACCAGTCATTCACCACAAACGCACTGTCGATCCACACCTCACCATGATCCAGCACCTGGGTACGCACCTCGTTGGAGACCCGCGTACCCAACGCCCGCTCACCGGGACGTAACGGTACGTTGGTACTGATCCGCACATCATCGAGAAATACGGTTACCGTACCGATGCTGCCTTCCGGCAAGCTCCCGGGTCCATATACGAGATCACGTATAGTATCGACAAAGGCAAAATTCCCATTCAGGGAGACCGCCCCTTCCAGCACCGCTACCAGTTCTCCCCGCAGATCGTGCACCGGATACACGGCACGAATCATCATGGCCCGATCCTCGATCTTGCGGCGGGTGGGACGGGCCTTATCGGTGTCGATCAGCGGCAGGTGATATCGCCTGGCCAGAGCCGGGGACAACCGCGCCAGATCCGCTTGGCTAAAAATCTCCACACCGACCTGCGGTTCTCCGTTTAGCGCGGCCAGCAACGAGGGGGATGGCTTTCCCGCTTTCCCGTCAGCCGCCGGGACAAAGGCTTTTCCGTGGCGATCCAACAGACGCAGATAGCTGAATCCGGACGCTTGCTTCAAAGCCTGAAGTTGCGACGCAACGGAGTCGAGGCGGTGCTCTTCCAGCGCCGTGCGGAATGGGTAAGACTCACTCAACCGCCCAAGCTGGGTCAGGTAATCCTGCCGCAGGCGACGAAAGATATCATGGGATACGGAGAGATCGGTGTTAACCTTGAGGTAGAGTTGATCGTAGGTGGCGTTGGCACCCCAGTAGATCGCCATCACCAGGGCGATCGGCATAATCAACAGAATCGGGAACAGTACCAGAGTCAGCAGCTTATAACGCAGCGTCCCCTGAATCCGCTCGATCGCTTTTAAAATGAGTCTCACTGCAGCAGCGGCCTATCCACCCATCTCCCAGGCCTGTACCTTGCGTTCCAGGGTTTTGCGCGAGATACCCAGCAGCCGGGCGGCCGCCGATTTATTTCCCCCTTCGCTCTCCAGTACCCGCAGGATATGCCGCTTCTCCACGCTCTCCAGTTCCAGGTCATGGCTACTCTCCGCCATTTCGTCGGCGGTACCGACCGGGACGGGACGAGCCAGACACTGACTCGGCGTGCTGTTGAGCAGCAGACAACGCTCGATCACATTCTTCAACTCGCGTACATTGCCGGGCCAGTCGTAACTACCAAGACAGCCGAGATCGGCTTCACTAAAACGTGGCGGTTCAACGCCCAGTTCAGCCGCCAGCGACTTGCTGAAGTATTCGGTCAGCATGGGGATATCGCTCAGGCGTTCACGTAATGAGGGCATGCGGATGGAGAGCACATTCAACCGGTAAAAGAGGTCTTCACGAAACTCACCGCTACGCACCAGTTCACTCAGATCCCGGTTGGTCGCGGCAATAATCCGTACCGCTACCGGCACCTCTTTATTTGAGCCGACCGGTCGCACCGTGCGCTCCTCCAGTACCCGCAGCAGATGCGCCTGCATGGAGAGCGGCATTTCGCCGATCTCATCCAGGAACAGCGTCCCTTCATTGGCGTAGGTAAACAACCCTTCGCGCGCCTGGTGGGCGCCGGTAAAGGCCCCCTTGATATGACCGAACAGTTCACTCTCCAGCAGCTCGGCCGAGATGGCACCACAATTAACCGGTACAAAGCTGCCGGAACGGCCGCTCCATTCATGAATCGCCCGCGCCGCCAGCTCTTTTCCGGTACCCGACTCGCCCTCGATCAGTACGGTGGAGGGCATCGGTGCCACCCGCTTGATCACCTGGCAGAGATTCTGGATCAGCTCGCACTCCCCCACCATGCCGGATTTATCGAAGAGGTGATCCACCTGGCGGCGCAGCACGAAATTCTCCCGCTGCATCTTTTGACGTTCCATATAGCGTTTGACTGAGGCCATCATCTGCTCCATGCGAAACGGTTTCATGATGAAATCCTCCGCACCCGCCCGGAGCGCCGCGATGGCGGTCTCCAGATCGGCGTAGGCGGTCATGAATATCACCCCGGTTGCCGCTCCCTGCTCACGCAATTCGGTCACCCACTCCACACCGGTGCGGCCAGGCAGGCGGATATCGGCAATGATCAGGTCGAAATAGCAGCGCTCATGCAGGATCTCAGCGGCGGTGGCACTCTCGGCCGTCTCCACCAGTCCGAAATATTTCTGCAAACCCCGCTGCAAAAAACTGCGGATACCCGGCTCATCATCCACGATCAAGACCGAGGTCATTCGGGTGTTTGACTCCGCCTCAAGTGGCTCCGTTACGTGCTCTCCCACTGCCATCACCTTCTGTTGGATTTAAAAAACTAAACACTGTGCGTGCCCTTCAGGGCATCTGGTTATTCAACTGCAAAAGAGTGACTGATCTGGACACACCGATCCTTTCGAAGAAGAAAAGATCATCGTGTTATCACAGAGTATGGGACATTTTGACTCAATTGCCAGCCGTCACACTAGGACAGATTGACCGTAATTCGGCCTTCTCGGGCTACTTCGCCAGGCAAATATGGCTTTGATTTAGCCAAACAGACCCATTCATCCTGACAAACAGCCCCTTTTATTGATTTTATTCTGACCCAGTCAGAGAATACGCTACGCAATAATCGCACCACCCCGAATCTATCCGTTGGCACCCTTATTGCTGAGATCCTGTAACAAGCATCGATGACATGCCCTGGCACTGCCCGGGGGCAGGCATCATCAAATCAGCTGGTCCGAACCAGGAGAGACACCGCATGATTCAATTCCCGATCCCGCTCATCGGATTCAGCGCCCTCAGTGGCACCGGGAAAACCACGCTGTTGACCCAGATATTACCGATTCTGAAACAGCATGGCCTACGCATCGGTGCCATCAAGCATGCCCATCATCAATTCGAAATCGACCACCAGAAAAAGGACAGCTATCGCCTGCGCAAGGCGGGGGCGGAGCAGATGCTGGTGGCATCACGGGGGCGGGTCGCCTTGATCACTGAACTGCCGGAACAGCAGGAAGAACCCACCCTCGAGGTACTGCTTAAGTCCCTCGATCCGACCTGCCTGGATCTGGTACTCGTGGAGGGATTTAAGAAAGAGCGCTTTCCCAAGATCGAGCTGCACCGACCCAGCCTCGGCAAGCGGCTCCTCTACCCCGATGATCCCGACATCATCGCTATCGCCACCGACGACCATCTCAGCACCCGGCCCTGCCATATCCCGGTATTGAACCTCAATCAACCTCTTGCCATCGCCGACTTCCTGCTCGACTACTGTTTCCACCAGGAGCGGCAACCGCTATCCCGACTGCCGTTGCGGGAGCAGCGACAACTGCAGTAACCCCGGCGCCACAACGTAAACCAGCCCGGGTGATCCCGCTCACTTATTCCCGATCCCGATATGGTGTAGAGTTAACGGCAAAAGCCGTTAGCCGACACCATGAAAAAACTGATTGCCATCGTTGAAGATGAACCCGCCATCCGGGAAAACTACACCGACCTGTTACGCCGACACGGCTATGAGGTAAAAGGGTATGCCACGCGTGAGGCGGCGATGCGCGCATTCCAGGAGCAGTTGCCGGACCTGGCCATCCTGGATATCGGCCTGGACGATGAGATGGAAGGGGGATTTACCCTGTGCCGTGAACTGCGTGCCCGCTCGCAAACGCTGCCAATCATCTTTCTCACCGCCCGGGACAGCGAACTGGATACGGTTTCCGGCCTGCGCCTCGGCGCCGACGACTACCTGACCAAAGATATCAGTCTGGCCCACCTGGCGGCGCGCATCTCAGCCCTGTTCCGCCGCATGGAAGCTTTACAACAACCGATCCAGGTAGAGAAGACCCTGATCCGCGGTGCACTGAGCCTGGATCTGGATCGCTTGTCGGTCAGGTGGAAAGCCCAGCCCATCGACCTGACCCTGACCGAGTTCTGGTTCGTGCATGCGCTCTGTCAGCGTCCCGGCCACGTACGCAGTCGTGACCAGTTGATGGAGGCCGCCAATATCCTGGTGGATGCCACCAGTATCAGTACCCATATCAAACGGATCCGGCGTAAGTTCGAAGAGTGCGACCGGCAATTCAGTGCCATCGAAACCGTGTACGGAATCGGCTACCGCTGGAACAGCCCCGCGGCTTCCGCAGCAGAATGACCCGGAAGCGCCGTTTTTTTCAAAGTATCCGCTTCAAGCTGCTACTGGTCTCGCTCTCCCTGCTGGCCATCCCCTGGGCCGGTTACCGCTATATTCAGGAGACCGAACGCTTTTTACGCCAGACCCAGGAGAGCACGCTTCTAAGCACGGCCCAGGCCGTGGCCGCCCTCCTCCACAACAGCCCGGCCATCGTCAACGCGACCCAAACGGCTGAAAGCAATCACCCCGGTGAGCCGCTGCAGTATGTCAATCAGCTGGATCACCCGGTCCAGCTGGATGGTTACACCGAAGAGTGGCGGCCTTTTCTGGGCAATCTGCAGCGCTATCCCGCTACGGACCCCTGGCTGTTCGAGAGTATCCTGGGCGAATACGGCGGCTACCTCTATCTACTGATCAGTGTGCATGACCAGCAGGTTCTGTACCACCCGCCAGGCAGTGACCGGCTGGATCTGGGGGATTACATCGATATCACACTGACCGCCCCGGATGGGGCGCGAAAGCGCTACCGCATCGCCTCCACCGCTCCCGGCTGGGTCACCGCCCGCACCCTGACGGACCGATCCGGTACCCCTTATCCGATCGGCCGCGAAGACCGTATCCAGGGGGAGTGGCAGACGTCGGAGAGCGGCTACACCCTGGAGCTTAGGATCCCCCGCTATCTGTTGGGAGACCACATCGCGATCACTGTGTCAGACCTGGACGATGCCGCACGACCGCTCTCCGCCCGTCTGGTCAGCACTACCGGCGACGGCCCACCGACTCAACTGGGTCGCATCGTTCGCCCCGACCCGGCCATCGGCCGCCTGATAGGCGGCATGCAGCATGAAAATGCCCGTATCTGGGTGGTCAACAACCAGCGACTGGTTTTGGCCAGACGCGGGCGTCTGCAACCGCCCGAGGCGGCGATTGAAACCGAGATACCGGTCCCCGCCTCCCCCCTGCAACCGTTACTGCGGCTGATCCTGGACCAACCCAGCGAGCATTTCCAGGACGACCTCAGCCGTAGCGCCCGCCTGCAGGGCCGCGAAATCGATGCAGCCCTGGCCGGCCAACCGCAATCACGCCGCCGCAGTACGCCGGACGGACGGGCGATGATCCTCTCCGCCGCCTGGCCGATTCAATCCGCGGACGGTGTTGCCGGTGCAGTACTGGTGGAACAGACCACCAACCGGATACTGAGTCTGCAAAATCAGGCACTGGAACAGATCACCGGGATTACGTTGGTCCTGTTCCTGTTCGTCGCCCTCGCCATTCTCGGTTTTGCCAGTCTGCTGACCGGACGCATCCGCCGGCTAAGTCGCCGAATAGAGACCGCCGTGACGCCCGACGGCAGGATTCAAGGCGCGCTGCCGGCGGATAGATCAGCCGACGAAATCGGTGACTTGAGCCGCCACTTTTCCAGTGTGCTCAATCGGCTGGCAGAATATAACCGCTACCTGGAGGCGATGGCATCCCGGCTCGCCCATGAATTCAGAACCCCGCTCAGCATCGTCAAATCGTCACTGGAGAACTTGCAGAGCGATACCGTGGAAACAGACCGGCAACGTTATATCCTGCGAGCCCAGCAGGGGATAGAACGGTTGGGTCTGATACTGCACCGTATGCGTGAGGCAACCCGACTGGAACAACAATTGATACAGACCGAACGGGAACCGTTCGATCTCTGTGTTCTGCTGGACCAGGCGGTGGAAGGCTATCGAAGCGCCTTTCCGCAGGTCGCTTTCGAGCTCGAGCGCTGTACGGGTCCGCAAACAATCAACGGGGCGCCGGATCTGATCAGCCAGGCACTGGATAAATTGATCAGCAACGCCGTCGATTTCCACCAACCCGAGTCGATAATTCAGCTACGCTTACAAAAAGCCGACGCGCGGCATATCCGGCTCAGCGTTCGCAATGCGGGCCCGCCACTCCCGGAGGGAATGCAGCAAGAGCTGTTTGCATCCATGGTTTCGATACGCGGGAAAAGCGGCAGCGAACCCCATTTGGGGCTGGGGCTCTATCTGGTCAGGCTGATCTGCGAATTCCACGCCGGTCACGCTGAAGCGCAAAACCTGGTGGGAGAATCGGCTGTCGAATTCACGCTCTGGTTGCCGGTCGAGCGTGAATCCCGGACAGAGGGAAATGATTAACCCGGCAAGATCGATTGTCGGGTTAATACGCGGCACCGGAATATGCCGCCATTGGCCGCAGGCCAATGAAAGCCCGGCAAAATCAAACAGGTATGCGCACTTGCGCCCGGTTTTCCTGGACGCGCGACAAACAGGCCGGGACGGCCCGTTTTGTTGCCAGGTTAATAGCTATCAACATTCCGGCATAACAGCCGCCAACCGTTCATACCAACCAAAACCGTATAGGGGCCAACGCTATGTTTCGTTCCACCCTTCGCCAACAATTACTGGGATTGATATCCCTCATGCTACTAATGGGCATGGCTGTCAGCAACGCCGCCACCGCACCCACTGAGATCGAATACGCCTATCCGGACCAGTCTGTATGGACCACCCAGGTGGATGAAAACGGCATCCTGAAAAACCCCTTGCTCGACTTTGCCGAGCGCCTGTTCAGCCGTGCCGGCATCCCCTGGCATTCAACACCCTATCCGGCAAAGCGACTATTCAGCAATTTGAAGCAGGGCGTCTCCAACTTCTCCATGCTGGTTCGGGCAGCCTCCCTGGAGAGCTGCTGCCTGTTCAGCCAGCAACCCGTTACCCACACGGAACTGCGAGTATACCGTCTTGCCGATGCGGCACCGATAACGGATAAAGAGGCACTGAAGGGCAAGCGGGTAATTACCATCCACGGTTACAGTTATGGGGGATTGGGGCGATTTATCCGGGATCCGGCCAATAACATCGAGATTATCAACACCCCTCGGCATGAGAGTGCCTTCGCCATGCTGGCCCATCAACGGGCCGATTATCTGCTGGACTATACCGGACCCTCTATGGAGGTCCTCGCGGCGGAGCCCATCCCCGGGATAGAGAATCACATCCTGACGACGCTAAACGTCTATCTGGTGCTGCACAAGGATTATCCGGACGCTGAACAGGTGATGAAAAAACTGGATGCCATTGCGCAAGAACTTAACCGCGAACAGTAACAAGCCCAGTAAAGGTTAACTCTTGATGCCGATGCCCCGATTGAGCAGATAGAGGCTGAATCCGGTCAGCGCCACGATAAACAGGATGACGATACTCAGAGCCACCCCCATGGAGATATCGGATACCCCGAGCAGACCATAGCGGAACGCGTTGACCATATAGAGTATCGGATTGGCCAAAGAGATCTGCTGCCAGAATGGCGGCAACAGGCTGATGGAGTAGAAGACGCCCCCGAGATAAGTCAGGGGAGTCAGGATAAAAGTCGGCACGATCGAGATGTCGTCAAAACTGTTGGCATACACCGCGTTGATGAAACCGGCCAGGGAGAAGAGAATGGCGGTCAGGATAAACACCGTCAGGGTCCAGCCATAACTCTGTACCTGGATGTCGGTAAAGAACAGGGAAACCGCGGTAACGGCGATACCCACCATCACCCCACGGGCCACACCACCCGCCACATAACCGGCCAGGATCACCCAGTTGGGGACTGGTGAAATGATCAACTCCTCCACGTGACGCTGGAACTTACTGCTGAAGAACGACGAGACCACATTGGAGTAGGCGTTGGTGATCACCGCCATCAGGATCAGACCGGGCACAATGAAATCGATATAGCTGAAGCCATCCATCTCGCCGATACGTGAACCGATCAGATTGCCGAAGATAATATAGTAGAGCACGGTGGTAATCACCGGTGGCAGGATGGTCTGCAGCCAGATCCGGGTGAAACGCAGCAGCTCCTTGGTAAAGATGGTTTGAAAGGCGGTCCAGTAACGGCTATAGCGGATCATCGGGCCGCTCCGTTACGCGCACTCTCCACCATGTTCATGAACAGTTGCTCCAGGCGGTTCTGCTTATTGCGCATCGAGGTCACACCAATCCCCTGCGAAGAGAGTTGTTCAAAGAGTTGGTTGATGCTCTGCTCGCTGCTAACCGCCACTTCCACCCGTTGCTCATCCAATCGTTTGAGCTGGAAGCCCTGCAGTTGCGGCAGCTCGGCCATCTCATCGCGCAGATTCAATACAAAGGTCTCGGTATGCAACTGGTGTAACAACTGGTCCATGCGTGAATGCTCCACGATGCGCCCTTGGTTGATAATGGCGATATTGCGGCAGAGGCTCTCCGCCTCTTCCAGATAATGGGTGGTGAGAATGATGGTGGTCCCCTGGCGATTCAATTCGCTCATGAACTCCCACATGGAACGGCGGATTTCAATATCCACCCCGGCGGTCGGTTCATCCAGAATCAGCAATTTTGGCCGGTGCACCAACGCCCGGGCGATCATCAGGCGGCGCTTCATACCGCCCGACAGGGTACGCGACATCTGCTGGCGCTTGTCCCACAGATCCAGTTGCCGCAGGCTCTCCTCGGCGCGTCGCCACGCCTCTTTTCGGGGAATACCGTAAAAGCCGGCCTGATTGACCACTATCTCACCGATCGGCTCCCACATATTGAAGTTGAACTCCTGCGGCACCAAACCGATGCAAGACTTAACCCCTTCAGGGTCATTGTCCAGATCGTGACCAAACACCTCCACCCTGCCCGAGGTCTTGTTGACCAGGGAGCTGATAATTCCGATAGCGGTGGATTTGCCGGCTCCGTTGGGTCCCAACAACGCAAAAAAGTCGCCTTCCTGTACGCTAATGTCGACACCTTTCAGCGCCTCGAAGCCGTTCTTGTAAACCTTATGCAGGTCGGTAATGGAGAGTGCATTCATGGGTTTTCAATCAATCCGGTAGTACGCCGAGGACAACAGATGAACAGTAGCTGATAGGCCATGACCGGATCAACCGCCCGGATACCTCCGGCATCCTCCACCAGAGCCATTGACCCTATATGGAGTCGTTACCGATGAAATCAACAAGATCGTTCGGGTCTTTAGCGGGTGGCATTGGACCGGTCGCCTCCTGCGACAGCATTGAATCGACTAAACCCCGAATTTCCCAGGGAGACGATCCACCCAAAACCGATATAATGGCGCCAAAGCGCCCGGGTAGCACCGCGGGCAATAACAATATCCTTGAGGTATCGCATGAACAGAATCACCATTGTCGGGGCCGGTTTCGCGGCGCTCACTGCCGTTCAGAAACTGCGCGCCGCCGACCCGACAGTTAAGATCACCCTGGTCGCCCCCGCGCCCGAGTTCTCCTACCTGCCCGGTACCATCTGGATCCCGAGCGGACGGCGTCAGCCGGAAGACCTGAAGATCGACCTGAACAATTTTTTCCGCCGCATGCAGGTGCACTATCACCAGGGCTCGGCCACCGGCCTTGAAGACGGGGGACGCCGCCTGCTGACCGATCGGGGAGAGATCGAGAACGATGGCCTGATCATCTGTTCGGGTGGCCGCTTCATCAAGAAACTGCCAGGCATCGAATACGCCATCACCCCCTGCGAAGGCATCCCCGCCGCCATCCGAATCAGAGACCGGTTGCGCGAGATGACAAGCGGTTCCATCGCTGTCGGCTTTGCCGGCAACCCCAAAGAGCCCTCGGCCATGCGTGGCGGACCGATGTTTGAGTTCCTGTTCGGTATCGACCAACAATTACGCCAGGAGGGACGCCGCGACCGTTTCAAACTGGTGTTTTTCACGCCAGCCCCGGAACCCGGCAAGCGTCTCGGCCCCAAGGCGGTGCAGGGCTTGCTCAGGGAGATGAAGCGACGTGATATCGAGACCCATCTGGGACACAAGATGAAACAGTTCACCGATACGCAGGTGATCACCGAAGGCGGGGCCTTCGACGCCGACCTGATCCTGTTCATGCCGGGCATGACCGGTAACCAGTGGTTCGATAATACCGAACTGCCCCGATCGGAAGGCGGCTTGATCAAGGCGGATGCCCAGTGTCGGGTGGAGGGAATGGAGCGCGTCTACGTCGCCGGTGACTCCGGCAGCTATCCCGGTCCCGACTGGATGCCGAAGCAGGCCCATATGGCGGATCTGCAGGCAGAGGCCGCCGCGGCCAATCTGCTCACCGAGCTGAAGGGCGGACAACCCGACAAGACCTTCAAGGTGGAGCTGTTCTGCATCGTGGACAGCCAGACCCGTGGCAGCCTGGTAGCCAGGACGACCCACCACAACATCGCCCTGCCCCAACTGCGGCTCTTTCACTGGATGAAGCGACTGTTCGAATGGTGGTATCTGCGCCAGTACCGCTAGGCACCCGACCGACTATTTGCCCGGACGTACCAACCCGCCCAGTCCCATTTCGTCGAAGGACTTTTCCATCAGTTCGCGTACCTGGCTCGCATCGGTCATGCGTAGCGCCGCCTGCAGCAAGCTCTTGGCCCGGGAACGACTATAGCTGCGTATGACCCACTTGAGTTTGAGCAGGCTGCCGGCACTCATACTCAGGCTGTCGACCCCCATGCCGAGCAGGAGCACAGCAGCCAGGGGATTGCCCGCCAGCTCACCACAGACGCCCACCGGTCGGCGATAGATAGCAGCCCCTTCGACAATCTGCACCATGGCACGCAGCACGGCCGGGTGCATGTCATCAAAAATAGCCGCAACACGGGGATTATTTCTGTCCACCGCCAACAGATACTGGGTCAGATCATTGGTACCTACAGAGAGGAAGTCCACCCGCCGCGCTATCTCATCGATCTGATAAACCGCCGCCGGCACCTCAATCATGACCCCGACTGGTGGCATCACGACAGCATAGCCCTCTTCCACCAGTTCATCATGAGCTCGCCGGATCAACATGTGCAGTTCGTCGACCTCCGAGACTTTGCTGATCATCGGCAACATAATCTGCAGATTATTCAATCCGATATTAGCCCGCATCATGGCGCGGATCTGGGTCAGGAAGATTTCCGGATGGTCCAGCGAGATGCGCACACCGCGCCAACCCAGGAACGGGTTCGATTCGGAGAAGGGAAAATAGGGCAGCGGTTTGTCGCCGCCGATATCCAGCGTTCGCAACGTCACCGGGCGCGGTGCAAACGAACTCAACAACTGCTGGTAGCTCTCGACCTGAATCTCTTCGCCGGGAAAGCGATCGCGTACGATATAGAGCAGTTCGGTGCGGTGCAACCCGACACCCTCGGACTCTTCCAGTCCCACGGTCATGACATCCGATATCAATCCGGTATTGAGATGCAGGGGAATCACCACGCCATCGGTGGTCTCCGCCGTCAACCCCTTCATCACCTCCAGCTCTTTGGAGATCTCCGAATCTTCCTTGGCCAGGCGGGCATACTCATCACTGACCGATGGATCGGGGGAAACGTAGACCCGACCGCGGTACCCATCAATAATGATCGCCAAGCCTTCCAAGCGGCCGACCGGGAGATCCGTCACACCCATCACGGCGGGAACACCCATGGCGCGCGCCAGAATGGCCACGTGGGAAGAGCTGGAACCTTTGGCGGAGACGATACCGGCCAACCTATCCGCCGGTACCTCGGCCAGCTGCACGGCACTGATATCGTCTCCCACCAGGATAGTCTTGTCCGGGTAGTGCATCTGCCGCGGTTTATCCAATTGCAGGTGCATCAGGACACGTCGCCCGAGATCGCGAATATCGGAAGCGCGCTCCCGCAGGTAGACGTCATCCATATTGTCAAACACCCGGGCATGGGTTTCGATGGTATTGCGCAGTGCAGTTTGCGCCCATTGACCCTGCTCTATCCGTTCCACCGTCTGACTGACCAGCGTATCGCTGCCAAGCATCAGCAACAGGGCATCGAACAGCGCTTGTTCCTCCACCGGCAGCTCTGACGAGAGCCGCTCCTTCAGGCGCTTCAGCTCTTGCTGCGTCATGGCGACCGCTTCCTTGAAGGCAACAATCTCCGCCTGCGGATTATCGGTCGTACGATCCGGCACGGCGTCGAGATCCGCCATTTGATAGGCGACTACCGCGTCACCCGTCGCTACACCCGGCGCACTCGGCTGACCGCTGAGATAACGGTTCAACGGACTACGGGAAGGTTGCAGTTGGGTCAGCTCGCCGCTGGCCCGAGCATGGGTGATGGCACCGGCCAACTGGGCGGCCAGGGTAAACAGGAAGGTGACTTCGTCGTCGTCAAATTTGCGCGAATGAACCTGCCGCACCACCAATACACCCAGCACCTTGCGGTTCTGGATGATCGGAACACCGAGAAAACCTCGGTACTCGGTTTCACCGGTGGCATGAATAAACAGATAGCGGGGGTGTTCCGTAGCATCATCCAGGTTGACCGGTTCCGCCCGCTCACAGACCAGACCGACCAACCCCCGGTGCATCGGCAAACGCACCTTGCCAACCGCCTCCTTGCGTAAACCCTCGGTGGCCAGCAACACATGTTCGCGTCGATCGAAATCGGTCAGATAGACCGAACAGACATCGGTCTTAATCGCTTGCTTCACCCGCTGCACAATCAGCTCCAGCGCCTCTCCCAAATTGGGCGCGGCATTAACCTCATGTACGATCCGGTGAAGTATTTCAAGCATTGTCTTAATCAGTTCAGGCTATGGAAAGAGTGGGATATTCCGAAGTCCGCCTGCGGCGCAGTGCCGCTCAGCCGAACACATCCGCTATGGACAGGAACCGACCCTATAGCCGCCTGCGGTATCAGAACGGCTATTTGGAAAGGGTCGGGTTAATTACGCCTATTCTGGCGCAGGTAGTTGGCCTGGGTCCGTGCCGGTGCCCCATCGGGAAACAGCAATGGTGCCAGCTCCTCAAGTGCCTGCACATAGACCTTGCGCTTGAAATAGACGACCTCACGCAGAGGATGCCAATATTTTACCCAACGCCAGCTGTCGAATTCCGGTTTGGGCGCGTGATCCAGACAGAAATCTGTCTCATCACACAATACCCGTAGCAGATACCACAGCTGTTTCTGGCCAATGCACAGCGGTTTGCAGTGGTGGCGCAGAAACCGCTTAGGTAATCGGTATCTCAGCCAACTGGACGTTACACCGACAATCTCAACCTGGTGCTGTCGCAGTCCCACCTCTTCCTCAAGTTCGCGAAACATCGCCTGTTCGGGTGTCTCGCCTTCGTTGATACCACCCTGAGGGAACTGCCAGGCATCCTGCCCTACTCGTCTACCCCAAAATAGTTGCCGCTGATTGTTGCAAAGTATAATGCCGACGTTAGGTCTATACCCTTCTGAATCAATCAAAGGAAAACCTTTATAAGAATCAATAAACTGTCTTGATTGTTCCACAATCCACCGCACTCCGGCAACCATTAGCGATCCGCCGGCCTATTCGATCCAGCCTATTTGGCAAATCCCTGCGCCGTGAATTGTTATCGTGCAGGGATTGTGGGGTAAAATGCCCGACTCTCTCACTCAGGAGCCAAGACCTTGCCACTAGCCATATTTGATCTGGACAATACCTTACTCAACGGCGACTCCGACCACCTTTGGGGTGTTTTCCTGTCCGAGCAGGGTATCGTCGACGGCGACTGGTATGAGCGTGAAAACGACCGGTTCTACCAGGAATATAAAGAGGGTCGACTGGATATTTTTGAATTTCTGCGATTCTCCCTCAAGCCATTGAGTGAACACAGCCCGACACAGCTGAAACAGTGGCATCAGGCATTCATGCGGGAAAAGATCGAACCCATTCTGCTGCCGGCCGGCCGCGCCCTGGTGGAGCGCCACCGTACCGCGGGGGATACCCTGATGATCATCACGGCGACCAATGCCTTTGTGACCGCACCCATCGCCGCCGCCTTCGGTATAGAACACCTGCTGGCCACGGAACCGGAGATGATCGAGGGCCGCTATACCGGTGAAGTAGCCGGCACACCCTGTTTCCGGGAAGGGAAGGTGACACGCTTAAACCAGTGGCTGGCACAACATCAGCAAGACTTGACAGGTAGCACCTTCTACAGCGACTCCCACAACGACTTGCCGCTACTGAACCGGGTTGCGCACCCGGTCGCGGTCGATCCCGATGACACCCTGGCGCAGCATGCCCGCGAGCAGGGCTGGCCGATTATCACCCTACGCCAGTAGCCGCGTGTTATAGTTTAAGAAAATACAATACGGTTACTCAGGCGGTAGATATGGAGCGGAAACCTTTTCTTCTTATACTGGCCGTGCTGATTGGCGTCGTCATCTATGCCTACTATGCCCCGAAGGAGTCCCCCGAACGGGCCACCACCCTGACACCCAAGCAATACATCGAGTTGGTGGAACAGAAAAAGCAGGAACGCAAGGCGCAGGCAGAAAAGGAAGCGAAGCCGTCCGAGGCGGAGACCCCGCAGAAATAGCCCACCCGCCCGATCTACCGGGGAAGACGGACCGCCCCATCGCGACAGATACGCCTCACCAAACCGGACACCCCGCGCCCTATTTCAGCGATGCGACCTACAGCCTGCGACAGACGGAACGTTCGTCGGGGTGCTCCACAGCATCCACGATGGAGTTAATGAACTGCCCCAGTTCATCCGTACTGAGTACGTCGAGAATCCGGTTCAGCAGGGCCGGATCCACCAGCGCCTGCACCGAGCGACCGTCGCTTAGATTGACGCTGACGCCGGCGGCATGTACGTGGTCGGCGGCATCGGCCTGTTCCACAAACAACGCCTCGTTCATATCCAGCATCTCGTCGTAATAGGCTTCGATAGCATCCATCAGGCTATCGTCGGTGTCGTCCGGCAGCCGCACCATAAAGCCCTGGTCTTCCTGGGCAGATTGAGGCTGCAGCCCCTTCTGTTGCAGAAACGCAATGAATTGCTGCCAAGGACGTTCGTCAAAAAAGATATATTCCAGCATAGAGGATACAACCTGATTCCTAGCCAATACTCCTGAGCGGAAACATTTTCACATTCGTGAGCGGAATGCAAGAATCAGCTGATTGCGCAAGGTTTTGATCAGATTCAACTGTTTGGCCGTCAACACAATACCCTCCGGTTTTGCATGATCAGCATAGATCAAGCCCAGCGGACGCTGCTTAATGACCAACGGAAAGATAAGAAACGAGCCGGCGCTGGATATCTTTTTATACCAGGCCGGCAAGTCATCCTTAATCTTCGGGTCACTGGTATTGGATATCGCCAGATCGACACCGTTTTTCAGCGCGGCATGAAAGACATCCGCGTTGTATTGGCGGGAAAAATGGAAGCCGGGCAGGAAGGTATCAATATCGCTACCAAACCCCAGCTTGGCCTTCATCTCATGATTGCCACGGTCCTGTAGGCAAAGCACCACCCGACTGAAAGCCAGCGCCCGATAGATCGTCTCCAACACCACGTTGAACACCTGGATGATATTGGTATTGTCATCCAGCAACATATCAGTCACTTCCTGCAACCCTTCAGTCAATACAATTTCAGCATTGATGGCCGGGTCCTCCGGCGTAATCTCACCGACCGATGCCTCTTGCGGAGGCTCCCGCATGGGCTCCAGCGCCAGCGTGGTGGTGATATCCTCTTCGTGCGTCTTGCCCTTCTTGGTAACATGCGAGGTGTCAGGATTGGACGGACGGGAAAGACGGCGCATAAACGGATCGTTGGCGGACTTGGCCGTCAGGCTCCCACTCAGCTCGACAAACTCTTGCCTCGCCTCTTCGAGCATATTTTCAAAGCGACGTTCACTGATTGCCAGTCCGCGGCGAAAACGCTTGAGTAGCTGTTTGATCTGTTGCTCGCTGCCCTCTTCCGATTCACCAATGATCCGCGTCGCTTCATTGGAGAAATTGGCGATCAGTCGAAGCTTTACATCGGTATCCTTCAGATCCCCCGGTGCGGCCGGATCAACTTTCACCATCCCGCGGGTAATGGTGGCGGGGAAATTCCATTGCTCGGCAATCGCCACGCCCATCTCCTGGAAGGTCATACCCAGGACCCGACGCTCGGCTTTTTCCTGAGGCACCGATTCCGCCTTCACCAGGCGCTGTATCTCTTCACTTTCGTCATTGAGATAATAGGTGACCAGTATCTTGCCCAGGGTGTGCAACATACCGCACAGGAAACCCTCTTCCACATGTTCCAGATCCGCGTCTTCGGCCGCCTGCCGCGCCAGGGTGGCGCTGAAGATGGCCGCCGCAATCTCATTTTTCAGCTTCACCGCCTGAGTCTTGTTATGCAGGTGTTCGAAAAATATCAGTGAAGCGGCGATGGAGCGGATAGTCTGAATACCAAGCACCACGATAGCTCGTGAAATGGTGCCAATGCGGCCGGCAAAACGGCTGTAGTAAGCGGAATTAACCACCTTGAGAATCTTGCTGGCCAGGGCAAAGTCACGGATGATGATACTGGCCAGATGATCCATCCCCTTGTCGTCTGAGGCAGTCAGTCGATTCAGGGTGCGGATAGATTCGGAGAGCACCGGGAAATCGCTCTTGTGCTGCATCCGTCTAAGCAGAAAATCGACCGTGCCTTTACTGGCCTGCCCAGTCAGTTCGTCGACACTTTTCCGGTACTCGACGATCGCCGAGAGCATCTCCCCGGCATCGGCAAATCGCGAACTAGGCTCCTTCTCCAGTGCCTTCTGTACAATGGCATCGAGCTGCTCACTCACCTCCGGATTGAAGCTGGAGGGGTTTTCCACCGCCTTATCCCGAATACTCTTTAGCAGTGTCGCTTGATCCCGTGAATCAAATGCCAGTTTACCGGTCAGCAACTCAAACAGGATTGCGCCCAGGGCAAACACATCCGCCTGCGGGCTGACTCTTCCCTGACCGATATATTCGGGCGCCATGTAACGCGGCGTGCCGGTCAACTCGACATCCGGCTTGATCCCGCCATCAAGCAAACGGGCAATACCAAAATCCATCACTTTTGGCGTGCCATCACTGTTGAGAATGATATTGGCCGGTTTGAGATCTCGATGCACGATACCCTTTCGATGCACCTGATCGATCCCCGATAAAATCCCGGTGATGATATCCAGCGCTTCGTGCAAATTCAGTGTACCGCGCCGTAGACGATCCGAGAGCAATTCTCCCTCGACAAACTCAAACACCAGATAGGGGCGTTTACGTTCATTGCCCACATCGAAAATTGAGACAATATTGGGATGTTGAATCTGGCTGATGGTGCGCGCCTCGCTCAGCAGACCATCCACCTGTGACGAGGCACCCGGCATCACCCGGTCAAATAATTTTATCGCTACAGGTCGACGTAACTCGGAATCGACACATCGATAGACCGAGCCCTGGCTCCCGGCGCCCAACTTCTCCTTGACTTCAAACCGACCTATCTGTGGCATAGACTGAACTTACACTCCTCGACACTGTGTACTATGAGTTAACGGCAAGCGAAATGATTTCTTCTGATTTTAGTCATCTTATCTCGAATAAACACACTATAAGCTATAGTGACCCGAGCTAAAGAGATTGCCGTCCTTTCATATCAGTGAAATCCATGGACCCCATAATGGCACAGGACAATGCACAACAGAAAAACCCGCTTATGAACACCCGCTGGGAATCTGATCCAGCCCACCTGTTGCAGATATTGAATGATCTGCAGCAGGCATTGCGTTATATCCCGGATGATGCCATAGATCATCTGGCGGAATCACTTAAACTGAGCAAGGCATTTATCCTGGGCGTCATCGATTTCTACAGTTTTCTACACCGCACCCCGCGTGGTGAATTCGACGTCCTGTTCAGTGACAATATCACAGATCAGATGCAGGGTAGCCGGCTCTTGGCGGAACTTCTCTCCAGGCGACTGCAGGTGGAAATAGGCAGCACACGTCCGGACCAGCGGGTCAGCCTGGGTTTCACCTCCTGCATCGGCATGGGCGATCAGGGACCGGCCGCGCTGATCAATGGCCGAACCGTTACCCGCTTAAGCGCCGAGCGCATCGAACAGTTGGCCGAGCTGATCGAACAGGCAGTACCACTCGATCAATGGCCGACAGCACTGTTTCAGGTCGGTACAGAAGTAAAGCGACGCGATATCGTGCTCGACACGCCCTATACGGCGGGTGCCGCCCTTCAATCCTTCCTGCAAACGGATCGCGACACTATTCTGGACCGATTGGAACAGGCCGGTCTGCGCGGCTGTGGCGGTGCCGGCTTCAGCACGGCGAAAAAATGGCGCTTCTGCGCCGCCGCCAAGGCCGCGGAACACTATGTTGTTTGCAATGCCGACGAGGGGGAACCGGGCACTTTCAAAGACCGCTATCTGCTACAAACCCACGCCGACCGGGTGTTTGAGGGCATGACGCTGTGTGCCGCGGTAATAGGCGCACGCCGCGGTTTCCTCTATCTTCGTGCCGAATACCGCTATCTGCTGGAACCGCTGCAACAGATCCTGCAACAGCGGCGCCACAACCATCTGCTGGGTGACCATATTCTTGACCAGGCCGGCTTCGACTTCGATATAACCATTCACCTGGGAGCCGGCGCCTACATCTGCGGCGAAGAGTCGGCACTGATCGAATCCCTGGAGGGCAAGCGGGGTATCCCGCGCAACCGCCCCCCCTTCCCGGTCACGGAGGGCTACCGGGGCATGCCCACCGTGGTGAACAATGTAGAGACCCTGGCCAATGCCGCGATGATTGCCCAGCAGGGGGCAAAGTGGTTTCACTCCGTCGGCACAGAACAATCACCGGGGACGAAACTGCTCAGCATTTCCGGCGACTGTGCACAGCCCGGCATTTACGAATTCCCCTTCGGCACATCCATCAGCGACATACTCACCGCCTGCCAGGCACAAAATACCCAGGCGGTACAGATTGGCGGGGCCGCCGGGCGACTGATTCCGCCAACTGAGTTCAACCGTACCCTTGGCTTCGAAGACCTCTCCACCGGCGGTTCATTCATGATCTTCAATCAGAGTCGTGAACTGCTCAATGCCATCGATAACTTCAGTCGATTTTTCAGCCATGAGAGCTGCGGTTTCTGCACCCCCTGTCGGGTCGGCACCTCCTTGATGGTCAAGCAGTTGAGTAAAGTGATGGTGGGCCACGCTACGCGTAAAGACTTGGATGAATTGGGTATTCTCGGCAATCTGATGCAACAGGCGAGTCATTGCGGACTGGGTCAAACCGCCGCCAATCCGGTGCTGGATGGTTTGGAGAAATTTCCCGGCATTTTCCAGTCGCGCCTGCGCTCCACCAGCTTTGAGCCGGCCTTCGATCTGGATGCGTCACTAGAGGAAGCGCGCACCCTCACCGGCCGCAACGACCCAGGCGCCCATCTGGAGGGAGGCGGCGTATGAGCGGCAAATTCACCATCGACGGGGTAACGGTTCCCTTTGAAACGGGCCAGAGCATCATGGATGCCGCACTGGCGGCAAAGATCTATATTCCCCACCTCTGCCATAACCCGGAGTTTCACCCGCACGGCAGTTGCCGTCTCTGTTGCGTCAATGCTGACGGGCGTACGGTCGCGGCCTGCACGACACCGGCAGCAGAAGGCATACAGGTGGAAAACGAGACCCATGAGATCACTACCCAACGCCGCCTGCTGCTGAAACTGTTGTTTGTCGAGGGTAACCATGTCTGTCCCGCCTGCGAGAAAAGCGGGGCTTGCCAGTTGCAGGCGGTGGCTTATCACTGCGGCATGCTGGCACCTGAATTCGTCCACTTCTATCCCAAGCGCGCGGTAGACGCCTCCCATCCGGAGACCATCATCGACTTCAATCGCTGTATCCTGTGCGAACTCTGTGTCCGGGCCAGCCGGGAGTTTGATCACAAGTCGGTTTTCAATATAGGCGGCCGCGGCATTCAGGCCCATCTGATGATCAACTCACCCAGCGGTAAATTGGGAGACTCCGCTTTCAGCGCCCGTGACAAGGCGGCCCGGGTCTGCCCGGTGGGGGCCATCCTGCCCAAACACCGGGGCTATAACATTCCCATCGGCAAGCGGCTTTATGATCAGGAATCGATCAGCCAGGTCGGTGACGTGGCCAGTCACCTGGAGCACGACGATGACCGATAAAGTGAGGATTGCCACCGCTTCTCTCGCCGGCTGCTTTGGCTGCCACATGTCGCTGCTGGATATCGATGAGCGGCTGATTGACCTGGTTGCACAGGTGGAGTTGGATCGCACCCCCCTGACCGATATCAAGCATATCGGGCAATGTGATGTGGGCCTGATTGAAGGCGGTGTCTGTAACGCGGAAAATGTCGAGGTGCTGAAGGCGTTCCGCCAACACTGCAATATCCTGGTAGCAGTCGGTGCCTGCGCCATCAACGGCGGGATACCGGCGATGCGCAATCAGTACACCCTGGCGGAGTGTCTGGAGGAAGCGTATCTCGCCGGTAGCGGTATCGATGACCCGCAGATCCCCAACGACCCGGAATTGCCGCTGCTACTGAACCAGGTGCACCCGATCCACGACGTTGTCTGGATCGATTACTTCCTGCCCGGCTGCCCGCCCTCGGCAGATACCCTCTTTACCTTCCTGGATGAGCTGCTTTGCGGTAAGCCGATCCAGTTCGCCTATCGGCAGATACACTATGACTGACAACAGCCCCATCGATATCCGCCGCCTGGAGACGGCGGAACACCCGGAAACCCTGCGACGGATCGCCATTGAGCCCCTGACCCGGGTAGAGGGACACGGCAAGGTGACCCTGCTGCTGGACGACGATAACCGGATCCGCCAGGCACGCCTGCATATCGTCGAGTTCCGGGGTTTCGAAAAATTCATCCAGGGCCGACCCTATTGGGAACTGCCGGTCCTGGTGCAGCGACTGTGCGGCATCTGTCCGGTGAGCCACCACCTGGCGGCCGGCAAGGCGATCGATCAGTTGGCCGGCGTGGACCGTTTGACACCCACCGCCGAAAAAGTACGGCGTCTGATGCATTACGGACAGATCCTGCAGTCCCACGCCCTGCACTTCTTCCACCTCTCTTCACCGGATCTCCTGTTCGGCTTCGACAGTGATTTGTACCAGCGCAATGTGGTCGGACTGATCAGCCGCTATCCGGATCTGGCCAAGCAGGGGGTACTGCTGCGCAAATTTGGCCAGGAGGTGATTCGCGTCACCGCCGGCAAACGCATACACGGTACCTGCGCCATTCCAGGCGGGGTCAATAAGTCACTCGACAGCGACGAGCGCGACTATCTGCAGCAGGATATCCGCCAAATGATCGACTGGGGGCAAGGCGCCCTGGAGCTGGCCCGGCGACTGTTTCTCGAGGCACGCGAGCAGCATCGGCAATTCGCCCGAATCAACACCCCCATGCTGAGCCTGTGCCGCGATGACGGCGCCCTGGAACTTTACCACGGAGGTCTGCGCGCCCTGTCCAGCGACGGCCAAGCGCTGTTGGATCATATCGACTATCGGGAATATCACCGGCATATACGGGAACAGGTCAAATCCTGGAGCTACATGAAGTTTCCCTATCTGCAGTCGCAAGGACCGGAAACCGGCGCCTACCGGGTCGGCCCACTGGCCCGGATCAACACCTGCGATTTTATCGATACACCGCTGGCGGAGCAGGCCCGGGTCGAATTCCGCGCCCTGGAACCAGATGGGCTGGTGCAATCCACACTGGCCTACCACTGGGCGCGTATGATCGAACTGCTGCACTGTGCGGAAAAGATTGAGCAACTGCTGGCGGACCCGGACCTGTTGGGCCAAGAACTAAAGCAGTCTGGTGATATGCGTCCCCGTGGCATCGGCGTCATCGAAGCGCCGCGCGGCACCCTGATCCATGACTATGAAATCAACCCGGACGGGCTGGTCACCCGCGCCAACCTGATCGTCTCCACCACCCACAACAACCGGGCTATGAATGAGTCGGTAAGAACGGTGGCGGCAGATCTGTTCAACGGCCGGGAGATCACCGAGGGCATGCTGAACCAGATTGAGGTGGCCGTGCGCGCTTACGACCCCTGTCTCTCCTGCGCCACCCATGCCTTGGGCAAGATGCCGCTGGTGATCGAGCTGCAGACAGCGCAGGGGCATATCGTCGACCGTTTGATCAAGAACACACAGGGCGAACTCAGCCGGTGAAGCGGGCAGTCGTTGCGGTGATCGGCTACGGCAATCCCTCCCGGGGCGACGATGCCATTGGGCCCTGCCTACTGGATCTATTAACCGAATACAGGGAAGACCTGCAACAGCACTACGAAGCCATTACCGACTTCCAATTGCAGATCGAGCATGTTACCGATCTGCAGCAGCGGGAGCTATTGCTGTTTGTCGATGCCTCGGTATCGGCGCCGGCACCATTCGGATTCTCCCGCCTGACACCACAGCGGGATCACAGCTACAGCAGCCACAGCTTGAGCCCGGCCACCCTGCTATCGGTGTACACCGAGGTTTACAAAGTGACGCCACCCCCGGCCTACCTGCTGGCCATCCCCGGCTACCGTTTTGAGTTAGGCACGCCCCTGAGTCATCAGGCGGCCGGACATCTGGAGCAGGCGGTTGATTTTGTCCGCGCTTTGCTGGACCGTCCAGACGTAGCGTTCTGGGACGCGAAGGTGGATTGGGTGGCCAACCCGTAGATGGGAGTAGGGCACAGAAGACGTGCCCTCTCTTATGTTAACCGACCGCAGGGGCAGGCCTCTGTGCCTGCCCTTTTCCAACGAAATACCAATATCCGGGCAACCACGGGGGGTTGCCCCTACGATTCATCAGGGTTGGCGTACGCCTGCAAATCCCAGCCCTGATGCCGGCAACCAATCACCCCTTGCTGAAACGCAAGCCCTGTTCCGATACATCCACGTGGATGGTATCCCCGGGACCGAAACGTCCCCCCAGGATCTCCTGTGCCAGGGGGTTTTCCAACTGCTGGCGAATCGCCCGCTGCAATGGCCGGGCACCATACACCGGATCGAAACCGGCCTCGCCCAATCGATCCAGGGCGGCGTCGCTGAGTTGCAGTCCCATATCGTGATCCGCCAGGCGTTTCTCCAGGTAACGGACTTGGATCACCGTGATCGCGCGGATCTGTTCGCGGCCCAACGGATGGAAGACCACGATGTCATCCACCCGGTTGATGAACTCGGGCCGGAAATGCTGACCGACCACCTCCATCACCGCCCGTTTCATATCTTCATAACGCTCCTCTCCCGCCATGGTCTGGATCAGGTCCGAGCCGAGGTTGGAGGTCATAATAATCACGGTATTGCGGAAATCCACCGTACGTCCCTGACCGTCGGTGAGGCGCCCGTCATCCAGCACTTGTAGCAACACGTTGAACACATCCGGATGGGCTTTCTCCACTTCATCCAACAGGATCACCGAATAGGGCCTACGGCGCACCGCCTCGGTCAGGTAACCGCCCTCTTCGTAACCCACGTAGCCGGGAGGTGCGCCGATCAGTCGGGCCACCGAGTGTTTCTCCATGAATTCCGACATATCGATCCGCACCATGGCATCTTCGGTGTCGAACAGGAAATCGGCCAGCGTCTTGGAGAGTTCGGTCTTGCCCACGCCGGTCGGACCCAGGAACAGGAACGAACCGTTCGGCTGACGCGGGTCGGAGAGACCGGCACGCGAACGGCGAATGGCGTTGGAAACCGCGGCGATGCCCTCGGCCTGGCCGATCACCCGCTTGCCCAACTCCTCTTCCAACCGCAACAGCTTTTCCCGTTCCCCTTCCAGCATCTTGCTGACCGGGATCCCGGTCCATTTAGAGATCACATCGGCGATCTCTTCCTCAGTCACCTTGTTGCGCAGCAGTTTCATCTCCTGCATTTCAGCCTGGGACGCCATATCCAACTGCTTCTCCAGTTCCGGGATACGCCCATACTGCAACTCCGACATACGCCCCAGGTCACCGGCACGCCGTGCCGTCTCCATATCCAGACGAGCTCGCTCCAACTCCTCCTTAATGTGGGCGGTACCTTGCAGCGCAGCCTTCTCGGATTTCCAGATCTCATCCAGATCGGAAAATTCACGATCGGACTTTTCGATCTCCGATTCCAACTGCGCCAACCGTTTCTTGGAAGCCTCGTCCGACTCCTTTTTCAACGCCTCACGCTCGATCTTGAGCTGGATCAGGCGCCGCTCCAGACGGTCCATCTCCTCCGGCAGGGAATCGATCTCCATGCGGATCTGTGAAGCCGCCTCATCGATCAGGTCAATAGCCTTGTCCGGCAGTTGGCGGTCGGTGATATAGCGGGTGGAGAGGGTGGCGGCGGCGACAATGGCCGGATCGGTGATATCCACCCCGTGGTGCAATTCATAACGCTCTTTCAGACCACGCAGGATGGCGATGGTATCCTCGACGGTCGGCTCATCCACCAGCACCTTCTGGAAACGTCGCTCCAGCGCCGCATCCTTCTCCAGGTACTGCCGGTACTCATCCAGCGTGGTAGCACCGACACAGTGCAGCTCGCCCCGCGCCAGGGCTGGCTTCAACATGTTGCCGGCATCCATCGCGCCCTCCGCCTTACCGGCACCCACCATGGTGTGCAGCTCATCGATAAACAGGATAATTTGACCTTCCTGCTTGGAGAGATCATTCAGTACGGCTTTCAGGCGCTCCTCGAATTCACCGCGAAACTTGGCGCCGGCGATCAGCGCACCCATATCCAGCGACAGCAACCGCTTATTTTTCAGCCCCTCCGGCACTTCACCGTTGACGATACGCTGGGCCAACCCTTCCACGATGGCGGTCTTACCCACGCCGGGTTCACCGATCAGCACCGGATTGTTTTTGGTACGCCGTTGCAGTACCTGAATGGTGCGGCGAATCTCGCTGTCCCGGCCAATCACCGGGTCCAACTTGCCCTGTTCCGCCCGCTCAGTCAGATCAATGGTGTATTTCTCCAGCGCCTGACGTTGATCTTCCGCATTGGGATCATTCACTTGCTGACCGCCGCGCAGACTCTCAATCACTTTTTCAATCGGCTCCTTGGCGGCTCCCGCTTTGCGCAGCAGATCGCCCAACTCGCCCTTGTCATCCAGCGCGGCCAGTACAAACAGTTCGCTGGAGATGTACTGGTCCTTGCGCTTCTGCGCCAGCTTGTCGCACTGATTGAGAATGCGCCCCAGGTCATTGGAGATATGCATATCCCCGGCCGCCCCCTCGATACTGGGCAACCGGTCCAGGATGTCACCCAGCCCCGAACGCACCTGGTTGACGTTGACATCCGCCTGGGTCAGGAGGTGGCGTACCGTCCCCCCCTCCTGATCGAGCAGGGCGGCCATCATGTGCACCGGCTCAATGAACTGGTGATCGCGGCCCACCGCCATACTCTGGGCATCTGCCAGGGCCATCTGAAACTTGCTTGTCAGTCTGTCCATTCGCATGGAAATTACTCCGGTATTTTTTAAGGTTACTTAGCAGATGGGGTGACCGATATGGAAATTCAACAGAAAATTCAGATTGCTACAGCCGCCTCCCGGTCATCGCCACCATCCAGGATACCTTGCACCAAACCGTACAGCTGATCCTTGCCCCACTCTTCTGGGTAGATCGGGGAGTGAGCCCGGATCCGCGCCCGACTGCGCAACAACACGCCGCTGATCACCCCCCCTGCGCCACGTATACCGCTGATTCGGTGGGGCAACACAGGTGCGCCGGTAATCTGGGAGAGGCGAATGGCACCGGCCTTTATACGCCGCGGTGGATCACTGTCCAGGTGGATCTTTCCATGGGGAAACAGCGCCACGACCTCCCCCTTTCGGAGACAACGTAGCGCTTCACGTAGCGCTTGTTCCGGTCGCTTTTGCCGATCCACCGGGATGCAGCCGATCGCCCTGAACAGCCAATTCAGTCCGAAACGTTCATACTCTTCACGGGCGATGATAAAGCGCAGTGGTCGCCGGGATGAGGCGAGTAATAACAGGGGATCGAGTCCCGATACGTGATTGGCCACGACAATCGCGGGACCGCTTCTCGGCAACCGAATCCCCAGGAGATTGAGACGGTGATAGCGGTAACAAAACAATCGGTTTAGACCATCCAGCAGATTCATCCATCCGCGACCCCAGTCGACCCGGTTGGCCCGGCAACAGGCCCGGTATAATCGATAGAGCTGCCACAACAGCAGGATGATCAGCAAAGATGGGACGACAACAGCCGTGGACGACACGCTTACCCTCCCACAATTGATGGGAATAAGAATTTCTTGG
The DNA here is from genome assembly GCF_050289425.1 of Sedimenticola sp. Classification (NCBI taxonomy): domain Bacteria; kingdom Pseudomonadati; phylum Pseudomonadota; class Gammaproteobacteria; order Chromatiales; family Sedimenticolaceae; genus Sedimenticola; species Sedimenticola sp. Next base: position 59,784 of record NZ_JBNKFS010000023.1, read on the forward strand.
CAAACTCATCGTATTTTCGAATATCCATGTCTGGACTGATCTTAGTAATACTTCTCTCGCAAAGAACGCCAAGTTATTATCTGACTCACTCAGAGAGGCAATTTACCGTACGAGTGATTCCATCTTTCATCAGGGTTTCGCTAAAATTCATTAGGTAACCCAGCTTAATACCGCTCAGCCGGAGATACGTCAGCAATTGCTTTTTATGGGCATTCGTGAGCTTTTCGACGCATTTTAGTTCCACAATGACCTTGTCTTCTATGATAAGGTCAGCTCGAAAGCCCTCATCGAAACGAGTCCCCCGATACTCGATGGCAATCGGAACTTGCCGTTTAACCAGTAAGCCACGTTGACGAAGCTCATGCGCAAGACTTATCTCGTATACCGTCTCCAGTAATCCAGGACCTAATTCACGGTGTATCCGAACCGCACCGTCGACGATCCTCTTTCCGATTTCGTTTTCCGTCATAATCCGCCTTTCCCTTTGCGTTCTTTGCGTCTTTGCGAGAGCTACATCGCATAGGTCGCATGATCTCCCTGGGTTTTCGTGTTTGACGTAGAATCAGTCCCCCTCTTGAGCTAGTTGTTCAGCGCGCGCGAGGCCTTGGATTTCATCCAGCCCCTATAATTGCCTCACTTCTGGTAAACCTTGCGCTGGAACAGATCGGTACGGCGGCTCACCACTCGGTCGATAAACAGCATGCCGTCGAGATGATCCAGTTCGTGCTGTACCGCGCGGGCCTCGTACCCCTCCATCTCATACTCCAGCGGTTTGCCCCAGGGATCCTGGGCGCGGATCTTGATATGGGTGGCACGAATCACGTTACCGGTATAATCCGGCACCGAAAGACACCCCTCACGCCCCATTTCAAATCCGTCCCAGTGGGTGATTTCCGGATTCACCAGGATCATGTATCCGTGGTTCGGTACCGGTTTGCGGGTATTGGAGACATCGACGATAACCACCCGTTGAAACCGACCCACCTGTGGCGCGGCGATACCCACGGCAGCGGGACCATCGCGGCGCGTCTGCTCCAGATCATCGATAAAGGCACGCAGTTCATCATCGAATTGCTCAACCGGCTCAGATACCTGCTTCAGTCGCTCATCGGGTATTTTTAAAATTTCCAGAACAGCCATCGTTATCCAATCAGCGTCTCGATGGGGGATACGTTGACATCGATATCACCCAGGTTATCCAATGCCGCTTCCAGCGACTCCAGTGGCAGCTCGGCATAACCCTGGATATGCATGATATAAACCGGTCGCTCACTCGATCCGGCCACATCCGATTCCAGTTCCAGAATGTTGCACCCGTGTTGTGCCAACACCTCCGTCACCTGGGCCACGATGCCGGCCCGGTCGGCGCCAGCCACCCGCACCTGGATATTGGGGACCACGTGCTGGTGCAGGGAACCGGCAATATCATCCACATGCATATGCAGTGACAATTCATCGGCCACCGGCTGCAACACCGCTTCCACCTCTCCTTCTCCGGTTACCATCATCATGATGGTAAAGTTTCCGCCCAGGCGAATCATGGACGCTTCACCCAGGTTCCAGCCGGCACGATACAGGGCAGAGGTCACCCGCCCGACAATCCCCGGCTGATCGGCACCGACCAGCGTCAGCATTTTCCAGTCACTCATCTCTCGTTTCTCCCGCGGTTAAACGGACCTTGTATAATAATTTCTCAAGGGCAATTCCTTGTGGTTGCCCGTCTCATTGTGACGGTTCCGTTCCCGAACAGACACGGGGCCTGCCCCTACGTACCCTGGATTAACATCACGCCGGGTTCGGTTTCACTCGATCCAGATCAGCGATGCCATGCGCCCCGTCGCCCCGTCCCGGCGGTAGGAATAAAAACGCTTGCTGTCGGTTACTGTACAGTAATCCCCGCCACCAATAAAACCGACACCCGCCTGCTGCAGGCGCCGTCGCGCCAACTGGTAGATATCCGCCAACCAGTGCCCCGGTCGACCGGGACGAAACGCCCTGTCGGCCTCCGGATCAGCTTGGATAAAGCGTTCCCTCACCTCCGGTCCCACCTCGAACGCGTCCGGACCGATCGCCGGCCCCAGCCACGCCAACAACCGGTCGGCTGGATCGGAAAACTTAGCCAGTGTCGACTCAATGACGCCGTCGGCCAATCCGCGCCAACCGGCATGGGCCACGGCGACCCGATTACCCGCCCGGTTACACAGCAAAACCGGCAGGCAATCCGCCGTCATCACCGCGCACACCTGCCCCGGGCGACTGGTTATCGCCGCATCCGCTTCTCGATTCTGAACCGGCCCTTCACCATCCAGCACGCGGGTGCCGTGCACCTGATTGAGCCAGACCGGATCGGCGGGTAGCCGGGCCGCGCGTGTCAACCGCCGCCGGTTTTCAGCCACGGCCGCCGGATCATCCCCCACATGATCGCCCAGGTTCAGGCTGTCATAAGGGGTAGTACTCACCCCGCCGATCCGGGTCGATATCACGGCATGTATGGCAGCGGGAGCCGGCCATTCGGGCACGAGGAACACCGGTGCCGCCTCAACCATGCTGCAGATCCTCACGCAGGGCCGTCAACAACTGCTGCATATCGTCCGGTAGCGGCGACTCCCACTCCATCCACTCTCCCGATTCCGGGTGGGCCAAGCCCAGCTTGATAGCATGCAGAGCCTGGCGGCGGAAGCGGTGCAACGTTTCGCGCAACAGCTCCGTGGCCCCCGCCGGCTGCCGCAGCCGCCCGGCATAGACCGGATCGCCCACCAGCGGATAACGCAGATGGGCCATATGAACCCTTATCTGATGCGTCCGGCCGGTCTCCAGTTTAACCTTCAGATAGGTATGTGCACGGAAGCGCTCGAGCACCCGATAGTGGGTCACCGCCTCCTTGCCGGCATGGTGGACGGCCATCTTGGTTCGCTGGGTGGGGTGACGACCAATCGGCTCATCCACCGACCCGCCTGCCGTCATCACTCCGATTGCTACCGCCCGATACTCCCGATCGAATTCCCGGGCCTGCAATTGTTCCACCAAGGCTTTATGCGCCGCCGGTGTGCGGGCAATTACCAGCAATCCGGTCGTCTCCTTGTCGAGACGATGGATGATGCCGGCCCGCGGCAATTGGATCAGTTCAGGGTCATGATGCAGCAAAGCATTCTGCAAGGTGCCGTCGGGATTGCCGGCGGCCGGATGGACTACCAAGCCGGCCGGCTTGTTGATCAAGATGAGGGCCTCGTCCTCATAGACGATATCCAGATCGATGGCCTGTGGTTTACACTCCACCTGATCTTCCAAGTGGGCCTCCAGTTCCACCCATTCGCCACCCAATACCTTATCCCGCGGCCGGCATACCACTCCATCCAGGGTGACCAAGCCCGCCTTTACCCATTGTTGCAGCCGGCTGCGGGAGTAATCCGGGAACAGCTGAGCCAGGGCTTGATCCAGCCTTTTACCGGCCAGTTCAACCCCAACCCTTGCAGTAAGATGTTCTACTCGTTCAGACAAAACCGCCGCTCCCAATCAACATAACCACCCTGGATGGGCCGAAAAGGTGGAGTTTAACGCATTCGAGCCGGCTATCCCTCACCTCGCGTGCAGATCCCGATAGTTACCTGCCAAGATCGCCCCACAGACACCTTTCGGGTATACTTTTTCGTTCGAATCATCTTTCAGTTACGATCACACATGGCTAAACAACGCATTTTCACCGCTGTACTCATCCTGTCGCTGTTTACGCTCTCGGGTTGCTCCCTGCTGCCCAAGGAGAAGGACGAGACCCTCGGCTGGAGCGCCCAGAAATTTTATTCCGAGGCCAGCTTCGCCATGTCGGATGGCGACTATGAGACGGCCATTAAATACTTCGAGGGATTGGAGTCCCGCTACCCCTTTGGCCGCTACGCCATGCAGGCCCAACTGGATGTTGCCTACGCCTACTATAAGGACGGCAATCACGAATCCGCCATCGCAGCGGCTGATCGCTTCATTCGTCTACACCCCCGCGACCCCCATGTGGATTACGCCTATTACCTCAAGGGCATTGTCAATTTCAATCGCAATCTGAGCTTCATCACCCGTTTCATCCCCACCGATACTTCACAACGTGACCCGGGGTCGACCATCGATTCATTCAATGACTTTGCCGAGCTGGTGCGCCGCTTTCCAGAGAGCCAATACTCGGAAGACGCCCGCAAGCGCATGTTCTACCTGCGTAACAATCTGGCCAGCCATGAAGTGCACGTCGCCCGTTACTACATGCGACGTGGCGCCTATTTGGCGGCCGCCAACCGCTGCGTGACGGTGGTCGAGAAATATCAGCGCACACCCGCTGTCAAAGATGCCCTGGAGATCATGGTCCAGGCTTATGACAAGCTGGGGCTGGAAGCACTTTCATCGGATGCCCAGCGGGTATTGGCGCTGAATCTGCAAAACGGCGCACTGGAAGTGCCCGATACCGAGTATAAAGAGGAGAAGTCGCTCGGCAAGGCGGTCTGGGACTACCTGGAGCTGGACACGAACTGATCCTGCTTACCATTTCTGCTATAAACGTAAAATAAAAGGGGCGCAAAATGCGCCCCTTTTATTTTGTCTATTTGTGTCGATCAGATCGCCGTCTCATCTTGCTCGCCGGTACGGATGCGCACCACTTTCTCTACCGAGGTAACGAAAATTTTACCGTCACCGATCTTGCCGGTCTTGGCCGCATTGGTGATCGCCTCGATACAGTCATCCAACTGATTTTCGTTAATCACCACCTCGATCTTTACTTTGGGAAGGAAATCCACCACATACTCCGCGCCGCGGTACAGCTCCGTATGGCCTTTCTGCCGACCGAACCCCTTTACTTCACTGGCGGTCATACCCGTAATACCGACTGCAGACAAGGCTTCCCGCACATCATCCAGTTTAAAAGGCTTAATAATCGCGTCGACTTTTTTCATTGCAACTAGGCTCCTGTTGTCACCTTACCGCTACCGGCGGTGTATTTACTGTTTATTGGATGCTCATATTACCGGAAATGGAGTCTTCGGCAATAATCAGCATTTTGCTCCTACGCCATGACGGCGGATTCAGAATCCGTTGGTCAGGGGATAACGCCTATCCCGACCAAATGCACGTTGACTGATCTTGACCCCCGGCGGCGCCTGCCGGCGTTTGTACTCATTACGGTCAACCAGTCGCACCACGCGCCGCACATCCGCTTCATCGAAACCGGCCGCCACGATCTCATTGACGCCCTTATCCTGCTCAATATACATGGCCAGGACAGGATCCAGTATCTCATAGGGTGGCAATGAGTCGGAATCCTTCTGATCCGGTGCCAACTCAGCGGAGGGGGGACGTTCGATTACCCGGCGCGGGATGACAGCCGAAATCCGGTTCCGGTACTCGGCCAACCGATAGACCAGCAATTTCGGCACATCCTTGATCGGCGCAAACCCACCGGCCATGTCTCCGTACAGCGTTGCATAACCCACGGACATTTCGCTCTTGTTACCCGTGGTCAACAGAATCCGACCGGTCTTATTACTGATAGCCATCAAAATAACGCCCCGGCAGCGGGCCTGAATATTCTCTTCGGTAGTATCCCGCTTGGTACCGGCAAAGGTCTGCTCCAGCATACCGAGAAAGGCGTTGAAGGCCGGTTCGATCGGAATTGTCTGGTGCTTTACCCCAAGAATATCGGCTTCCTGCACCGCATCCTCGTTGCTCATATCCGCGGTATAGCGGGAGGGCATCAACACCACCTCCACCTGATCAGCCCCCAGGGCATCGACCGCGATCGCCAGGGTCAACGCGGAGTCGATACCGCCGGAAAGGCCCAGCACCGCACCTTTGAAGCCATTTTTGTGGACATAGTCCCTGACACCATTGACCAGTGCGGCATAAACCGCCTCTTCCTCCGAAAGCAGGGGTGTAATGGAGGCCGGAACAGGAGATATTTTTCCATCCTGTTCAGCAAACTCCACCAATGCCTGATCTTCCCGGAAAAAAGCCGCCCGTTGCGTGATGGCACCTTCCGGATTAACCACAAACGAACCACCGTCAAACACCAGCTCATCCTGACCGCCCACCAGGTTGAGGTAGACGATGGACAGCGCGGTCTCCTGCGCCCGTTTTTGTAACAGGGTCTCCCGCTCCGGTGCCTTGCCAGAGTGGAAGGGGGAGGCATTCAGATTGAGCAAGATCCGGGCGCCCGCTTCAGCCGCCGCCGCCGCCGGCGTCTTGTACCAGATATCTTCACAGATGGTGATACCGACCGGCACCCCTTGCATCTCAAACACACAGGCCTGGTCGCCAGACTCAAAGTAACGTTTTTCATCGAAAACACTGTAATTGGGTAGCAGGGATTTGAAATACTCGGCGATGATTGCCCCCTCCCGTATGACTCCGGCCGCATTGTACAGCTTACCGTCCCGACATTTGGGATAACCCAGGATCACGTCTATCCCGGAACAGGCGCGGCATAGACGCGCCAACTCGTTCTCCACCCGGGCGATCAGTTCCGGACGCAGTAGCAAATCTTCCGGCGGGTAACCGGTAAGGGTCAACTCCGGAAATACCACGGCGTCAGCCTGCTGCTGATCACGGGCGACACGCATCGCCTCCAGAACACGCTCCGCATTGCCCTTGATGTCACCCACCATCAAGTCGATTTGTGCTAGGGAAATTTTCAGGCTCAATGAATTACCCACCAATAGGTATTTTTGCTATGCCGAGGACCTGCCAGCCCTCTAAACGAAGAAACCGCCACCGGCCTAACGACCGGGGCGGCTTATGATACCCAATTTCGGGAATCTTGGCGCTATCAGCTCATCAGCTCCAGCATCTTGGCGCCAATCTCAGAGGGGGAACGCACCGTCGCCACGCCCGCCGCCTCCAGGGCGGCAAACTTACTGTCTGCGGTACCTTTCCCACCACTGACGATGGCACCGGCATGCCCCATACGCTTACCCGGAGGTGCGGTCACGCCGGCAATATAGCCCACGACCGGCTTGGTCACATTGGCTTTGATGAAGGCAGCCGCATCCTCTTCCGCGGTACCGCCGATCTCGCCCACCATGACGATACCTTCGGTCTGGGGGTCTTCCTGGAACAGCTTCAGGCAATCGATGAAATTCATGCCGTGGATCGGATCACCGCCGATACCGACGCAGGTGCTCTGCCCCAGTCCGGTAGTGGTGGTCTGGAACACCGCCTCATAGGTCAGGGTGCCGGAACGGGAGACAATGCCGATCTTGCCGGGCTGGTGGATCATTCCGGGCATAATGCCTATTTTACAGGCGCCCGGGGTGATGATACCGGGACAGTTGGGGCCAATCAGACGGCAGTCGTAATTGGCCAAGGCCGCCTTGACCTTCAGCATATCCAGGACGGGAATGCCTTCGGTAATACAAGCGATCACCTTAATGCCGGCATCGGCCGCTTCCAAAATGGCATCAGCCGCAAAAGCCGCTGGCACGTAGATCATAGTGGCATCGGCGCCGGTGGCGTCGACAGCGTCATGCACCGTATCAAAAACCGGCAGATCCAGATGTTTCTGGCCGCCCTTTCCAGGGGTTACACCGCCCACCATATTGGTGCCATAGGCGATTGCCTGCTCGGTGTGGAAGGTGCCCTGCTTGCCAGTGAAGCCCTGGCAGATGACTCGGGTGTCTTTATCGATGAGGATACTCACAATTCATTTCCTGTTTCTGGTGGAACCGTTTCAGCGCCTACCGGACGCCTGAACGGTTCAAACAATCAGCCCTTGGCAGCAGCGACAACTTTCTCTGCGCCTTCTGAAAGATCGGCAGCGGTGGTGATAGCCAGGCCACTGTTGGCCAGCAGTTCCAACCCCTCGGGTGCCTTGGTGCCTTCAAGCCGCACCACCACCGGAACTTTCACATCCACCTCTTTGACCGCTTCGATAATGCCCTCGGCAATCAGGTCGCAACGGACAATACCACCAAAGATATTGACCAGTACCGCCTGTACCTTTTCATCCGACAGGATCAGCTTGAACGCTTCCGCCACGCGCTCTGCGGTGGTGCCGCCGCCTACATCCAGGAAGTTGGCCGGCGAACCACCCTTGAGCTGAACCAGGTCCATAGTCGCCATGGCCAGACCGGCGCCATTCACCATACAGCCGATATTGCCGTCCAGGGTGATGTAGTTGAGATCGTGCTCGGCCGCCTTGGCTTCGCGCTCATCTTCCTGGCTGATATCGCGCATGGCCAGCAGGGCCGGCTGACGATAAAGGGCGTTGCTGTCGAGATTGATCTTGGCGTCCAAGGCAATCAGGTTGCCGGCCTTGGTCACCACCAGCGGGTTGATCTCCACCAAGCTGGCATCGCTCTCGATGAACAGCTTGTAAAGCGCAAACATGAACTTCTGGAATTCACGGATCTGGGTCCCTTCGAGCGCCAGGGCAAACGCCAATTTACGGCACTGGTAGGCCTGCAGACCGGCCGCCGGGTCGACACGAACGATGTGAATCTGTTCCGGGGTCTCTTCCGCCACCTCTTCGATATTCATACCGCCCGCCTGGGACGCCATGAAGAGAACCTTCTTGGAATCACGATCCACCAATGCGCTCAGGTAGAGTTCGCGCTCGATATCGGTGATAGTTTCAACCAACAGGGTGTTGATCGGCAGACCGGGCTCGCCCGTCTGCTTGGTCACCAACATACTGCCTAGCAGACGCTGCGCTTCGGCTTCCACTTTTTCCAGGCTATCCACCAACACCACACCGCCGACCTTGCCACGTCCACCCGCGTGGACCTGTGCCTTGACCACCCAGCGACCACCACCCAGGGCTTCCGCTGCACGACGCGCCTCTTTGACGGAGGTAACTGGCGTGCCCTCCGGAACAGGGATACCCTGTTTCGCAAACAACTGTTTTGATTGATACTCGTGTAGATTCATTCTCGCAACCGGTCAACGTGATAAAAAAAGAGTGCTATTCTGGTCGAAATCGACAAAATAAGCAAAACTAGGAAATACCCTAATTAATTCAGATTATGGGCATAAGACTACTACTAATTCTTCTCACCCTTTGGGTACTGTATATTTCTGTACGGCGCTATATCAGACGCCGCGAAAAAAACGATGTCAACAGACAAAATAAAATTGCAGATAACATGGTTCAGTGCAAATTTTGTGGCACTTATTTACCCGAGTCCGAAGCACTCAAAAACAATAGTGATTTTTTCTGCTCGAAGGAGCACCTGACTCAACAAAACCATGACCATTAGCCGTATGAAGCCGCCTTTATTCTCTATACGTAAACAACGTAATTCATGATCCCTACTGCCCCCAAACAGCCGCACTTGGAGCTGGAAAGCAGCCAGTTAGCTACTAAAGCGTCTGAACAGGCGCTGCGCCTGTTCTTTTACTACCGACTGATACTGGCTTCGCTCCTGGGGATCTTGTATTTCAGCAAAGTCGGCCCTTCGCTGCTGGGCCATACCGACCACACCCTCTTTACCCTTGGCGTCATCATCTATATCGGTTTGGTGCTTGCCAGCGGATTGCTGCTCTACGCCGCCCGCCCCTTATCGCTGAATCAGCAAACCTTCCTGATGGTGTTTGTCGATATCTGCGCCATCACCCTGCTGATGCATGCCAGTGGAGGCATCACCTCCGGCATGGGGATGTTACTGGCTGTCTCCATCGCCGCCGGCAGTCTGATCACCCGTGGCGGTTATGCAAGCCTCCTCGCGGCACTGGCATCCATCTTTATACTTTCAGAACAGGTTTATGCCCATCTGAATCAGACCTTTGAGACCACCGCGTATACCCAGGCCGGCCTGCTCGGCACACTGTTCTTTGCTATAGCCATCCTCGCCCATGTCATGGCACGCCAGCTGAAAACCAGTGAGGCGTTATCCAGCCAGCGACAATTGGATCTCGCCAACATGGAGCAGTTGAATGATTACGTTATTCAACACATGCTTACCGGCATTATTGTGGTCGACACCAAGAGCACCATCCGCCTGATCAATGAATCGGCCTGGTATCTCCTGGGCATGCCTGAGGTGTCTACCGGCAGCCCACTGGAGCAAGCGTGCCACAAATTGGCTGTACAGCTCTCGGAGTGGGACCCCGAGCAACACATTCCTCCTGAGCCCTTCCGCCCAACCTCCGGTGGAAGAGAGCTGACCGCCGGGTTTTCCTTACTGGGGGAGCAGAACAAAGGCGGCGCCGTCATATTTCTTGAGGATACAGCGACCGTTACGCAACAGGCACAACAGATGAAGTTGGCCTCGCTGGGCAGGCTGACTGCCAGTATCGCCCACGAGATCCGCAACCCGCTAGGTGCCATTGGCCATGCCGAGCAACTACTCAAAGAGTCGCCCGATATCCCTCAGGCAGACCGGCGACTGATCGACATCATCAGCACCAACACCCGGCGGGTGAACGAGATTATCGAAAATATCCTGCAGCTTTCGCGGCGCGGTCGCTCGCTACCCAAGGAGTTCTTGCTCAAACCCTGGTTGGAGCAGTTTGTCGGAGAACTGGCGCGCACGCTGAATTTGCCTGACGGTGTATTAAAACTGCAAATAGAGCCGGGTAGCACACTTGTTCGAACCGACCCAAGCCAATTTCGCCAGGTTTTTGTTATCCTGTGTGAAAACTCCATCAAACACTTCGACAGGGAGCCTGAAGCGTTGAGCATACAGATAAATGGCGGCATCACCCGGGAGTCAGGCGGCCCCTTTGTGGATATTATCGACAACGGCCCGGGAATCTCCCTCGAACACGTCAAACAGATGTTCGAGCCCTTCTTCACGACAAAAAATGCCGGCACCGGCCTGGGACTTTATATTGCCAAGGAGCTTTGTGATGCCAATCGTCTAGGATTGGATTATATTCCGCTACCGACGGGTGGCAGTTGTTTCCGCATCACCTTCCCTGGCAGGGGTAACCAACCGGTAAGATAATGAGCAATCCACTGGCACTCATCGTTGACGACGAACCCGATATTCGAGAGCTCCTGGAGATCACTTTGGGGCGCATGAATATCGACTCCCGGGCAGCGGAAGATCTGCAGGCGGCTAAAAGATTTTTGGCATCTGAGCGCTTCGATCTCTGCCTGACCGACATGCGCCTGCCTGACGGCAACGGAATTGAGCTGGTCGAAACCATCAACCAGGATTATCCGGAGCTACCGGTGGCGGTGATCACCGCCCACGGCAATATGGATTCGGCCGTCCAGGCACTCAAGGCCGGTGCCTTTGATTTTGTCTCCAAACCGGTTGACTTGGGCGTGCTACGCAATCTTGTCACAACCGCCCTTAAACTGGAGCGACCCACTTCGACAAAAAGCAAACAGACGGAGAGTAACGGCAAGTCCGAACTGCTGGGAAAATCGCCCGCCGCCGAGCAGATACGAACCCTAATCCGCAAGCTGGCCCGCAGTCAGGCCCCAGTTTTCATCAGTGGCGAATCGGGTACCGGTAAGGAACTGGCCGCACGACTCATCCATCAGCAGAGCCCGCGCGCCGAGCACAACTTCATCGCCGTCAACTGCGGCGCCATCCCACAAGAACTGATGGAGAGTGAATTTTTTGGTCACATGAAGGGAAGCTTTACCGGTGCCATCAGCGACAAGCAAGGCCTGTTTCAGGCGGCAGATGGCGGCACCCTGTTTCTCGATGAAGTAGCCGATCTGCCACTCAATATGCAAGTCAAATTATTACGGGCAATTCAAGAAAAATCGATAAGACCGATCGGAGCCCAGAAAGAGATACCGGTCGACGTTCGCATTACCAGTGCCACCCACAAAGACCTGGCAGCGCTGGTGGAGAGTGGTGACTTTCGGCAGGATCTGTTCTACCGGATTAATGTGATCGGGCTCGCCATTCCACCCTTGAGAGAACGCAAAGACGACATAGCCTTGCTGGCAGAAATGGTATTGAACCGCATCGCCTCTAACCCCAACTCTGAAAAGCCCAGGCTGGATCCGGAAGCATTGGAGGCCCTAAAAAACTACAGTTTCCCAGGCAATATCCGGGAATTGGAAAATATCCTCGAGCGAGCAGTGGCTCTCTGCGAGGATAAAACTATCACGCTAGAAGACCTGCTACTTCCCACCGAAGTAACAAACATGGCCATTAATGTAGACAGCATCAGCTCAGAATTACCTTTGGATGAACATTTGGAACAAGTGGAGCGCGATCTAATCAAAAAAGCACTCGAGCAAACCCACTGGAA
>NZ_JBNKFS010000024.1:0-66639 GCF_050289425.1 Sedimenticola sp.
TGCCGCGGACGACTCCAGGGATGGAGGAGGTAGGGCGAAGCAGGAGCCAGAGCCGAGCACAAGGATGTGCGGGAGCGGCTTTGTCCAGGAGGGCAGGCACAGGGGCCTGCCCCTATGGGTTCGGGTGGCGGTCAATCCAGTGTCGCTGTAGGGGCAACCCCCTGTGGTTGCCCTGATGTTACCGGCGTCTGAGTAGGTACGGGGCCTACCCCTATGGGATCGGGCGAAACCCCACCGGGAGAATGCAGTCATTTCCGTATCCCTCGTTCCCACGCTCTGCGTGGGAACGTATACCGCGTCGCGCAATCCCGGCTCCGCACTTAATATTAGCCATTTTCCACTTCGACTTTTGGCTAATTGTCCGCCTATAGGCCACCTACTAGAGTGTCTGTGAGTCTTGATACTTTGGTGTTCCCGGCGCTTTACCCATCGCAACCGGGTCGTTGTTTCAGGTTCACCGGGTTCCAGGATGGTTTGTAAATCCAATCATGAGGAGAATGTTATGAAGTGGGAAACTCCGGATTTTTGTGAGCTCCGTATGGGCTTTGAAGTAACGGCTTATGTCTATACCCGTTAAGCCGTGAAGGTTGGGGAGTTTTCGCTCAGAAGGCTCCCCAACTTCGTTCTGGTCTGCTGTTAACAATGACCGGCGGCGATGTGGAGTTGCAAGGATGCCGTTCTCCGTCAGCGCCAAGCCTGTCCATGGAGAGTCGCCTCGTGACCCTATCGAACACCCCTTTCAACCCCTCCGACCGACCGGTGATCAATCCGGTATTCCTGTTCCGCTGGGAAGAACAGGAGCAGGCTTACCTGCTGCTCTACCCCGAAGGCATCATCAAACTCAACGATTCGGCCGGCAATATTCTCAAGCTGTGCGACGGCGAGCTGACCCTGCAATCGATCACTGAGAAATTGAAGATCCTGTTCGGCGACGACGGGATTGAAGACGATATCTACAATTTTATGGAGGTGGCTCGTGGCAAAGGCTGGATCAAAGCTAAAAATTGATGGCAGCGGCAAGCCGCTGTGGCTGGTGCTGGAGCTCACCTACCGCTGTCCGCTGAAGTGTCCCTGGTGTAACAATCCGCTCGATTTCGATGAGTTGAAAAACGAATTGACCACCGATGAGTGGAAAAAGGTGCTGCGCGAGGCGCGTGCCGCCGGCAGCCTGCAACTGGGCTTTTCCGGAGGCGAGCCGATGCTGCGGCCGGATCTGGAAGAGCTGGTGGACGAGGGTAACCGGTTGGGTTACTACACCAACCTGATCACCTCCGGCATGGGCCTGAGTAAGGAACGGTTGACGGAACTCAAGCGCTGCGGTCTGAAACAGATCCAGTTGAGCCTGCAGCACAGCAACCGGGAAAAGAACGACATCATGGTGGGCGTCCAGTCCCACGATGAAAAGATGGCAGTGATCGAAGAGATCAAAGCGCAAGGTTTTCCGGTGGTGCTCAATGTGCCGCTGTCCCGCTATAACATCGATGCGGTGGATGACATCATCACGATGGCCGAGCGGACCGGCGTCGAGTACATCGAATTTGCCAATATTCAGTACTACAACTGGGCGCTGCTGAACCGCGCCGCGCTGTTGCCCACCCGGGAGCAGATCGAGTACGCCGAGGCGCGGGTCAACGAGGCGCGCAAACGGCTGGATAACAACCTGACCATCTACTTTGTGGTGCCTGACTATTTCGACGGCCGCCCCAAGGCGTGCATGAACGGCTGGGGCGCTATCCACCTCACCATTGCGCCGGACGGCTCTGCGCTGCCCTGTCAGGAGGCACGGGTGCTGGATGGCGTGGAGTTCCCTAATGTGCGCGATCACGATGTCGGTTGGATCTGGCATGAGTCGCCCGCCTTCCAACTGTATCGCGGTGACTCCTGGATGAAGAAACCTTGCGTCGACTGCGATGAGAAAGAGAAGGACTTCGGCGGTTGCCGCTGCCAGGCTTATCTGCTCACCGGTGATGCCACCAATACCGATCCGGCCTGCTCCAAGTCCCGGCACCACGACATTATCCAGTCCGCCGTGGCGGCGGCACGCATCCACAGCGGACCGCAAGTACCCCTGGTGATGCGTTCCCGCGGTGCCATTAACGGCAAGATGAAACTGATCCAGCCATGAGGTTGCCGCACGAAAGTCTGGGTGGAACCGTTGTGGCCGGCCTGAGTCTGGTGGCGCTGCTCTCCCTGATGGCAATTTGGCTGGCGGGCGGATGAGCGCCATGTTGAGTCTGGAACTGCTCGATGTGGTCGCCCGTTGGCTGCATCTGCTGGGGATATTGGTATGGATCGGCCACAACTACGCCAATGTAGTGGTTAACCCGGCCTACCGTCCAGCCAGCCCGGAGGCGCCGTTGGAAGCGTTGGGCAAGCAGTTTGAAGCCGCCCTGCATCGGGAGCACGGTATTTTCCGCTACGCTTCGCTGGTGGTGCTCGGAAGCGGTTTTTATATGCTTTGGCACCGCGGCATCCTGCTGGATGTCCTGACCCTGCAGGGGGGCATGGCGGTGCTGGGGATCGGCGTCTGGACCGGTATCGCCATGGCGCTGAATCTCTGGTTGGTACTCTGGCCCCATCAAAAGAAGGTGATCGGCTTTGTTCCGGCGAGTTATGCCGAACGCATCCGCTGCTCGCGTATCACTTTTCTCTCTTCCCGCAGCAATACTATCCTCTCTTTCTCCGCGCTGTTTTTCATGATTGCCGGTTCCCACGGCGTCGCGCTGTTCACCTGAGGGGTGATCGGTGATGGCCAGCTATAACTTTGCCGCCGGACCCTCTGCCCTCCCCAAGGCGGTACTGGCGGCGGCACGGGAAGGGTTGGGTGACTGGGATGGCAACGGCCAGTCGGTGATGGAGATACCCTTTACCGGGGAGGCGTTTGCGCGCATCCATAGCGAGGCTGAGGCGACACTGCGCCGACTGCTGGCGATCCCGTCCGACTATCAGGTGCTGTTCATTCAGGGCGGTGCCTACGGGCAGTTTTCCCTGTTGCCGATGAACCTGCTGCGCGGTCGCGAGTCAGTCGATTACGCCGTGACCGGTCACTGGTCCCAGCGCGCTGCCAATGAAGCGAAGCGTTACTGCCGGGTGAATATCGTTGCCGATGGGGCGACCAACGGTTTTACCGATATTCCGGAGTGGCCGGAGTGGTCGTTGGATCCGGCGGCGGCCTACTGTCATATCACCAGTAACGAAACGGCCAACGGGATACAGTTTCGCGAGTGGCCGGAGACCGGGTCGGTACCGCTGGTGGCCGACGTGACCTCGGACTTTCTTATGGCACCGTTGGATATTCGCCGGTTCGGCCTGGTATACGCTTCGGCACAGAAGAATGCCGGTATCGCCGGTCTGACGCTGGTGATCGTGCATCAGTCACTGCTGGGGCGGGCACTGCCCATTACTCCCACCGTATTCAATTACGAGCTGTTGGCGGCGGCCAACTCCCGCATTAACACCCCTCCGGTCTGGGCCCTCTATCTGGCCGGGCTGGTATTTAAATGGATTCTGGCAGAGGGTGGTCTGGCGGAAATGGCGGCGCGCAATCGCCGCCATGCCCGCTGGCTCTATCAGGCGATCGACGAGAGCGGTTTTTACCACTGCCGGGTGGCTGAATCGGCACGCTCTTCGGTCAATGTCTGCTTTGAGCTGCCTACTGCGCCATTGCAACAACAGTTCCTGGCCGAGGCCGAGGCCCAGGGATTGCACAATCTGAAAGGGCATGCGGCCGCTACCGGACTGCGTGCCAGTCTGTATAACGGGGTCAGCGAGGCGGCGGTGTCGGGCTTGCTGGCTTTTATGCACGATTTCGCCCGGTGTCATGCGCCCGCGGCCTGACCCTGGCAAGCCGCCCCGGTTTGGCCGTTTGGGTCCCTGGGCGCGCAACGGACGGTTGCTGCAGGCGATATGCCGGCTTTGGGTGTTGGGTCTGGGAAGGTCCCGGGCCTCACAGCAAGAGACAGGGCAGGCCCGTCAGCTGATGGGTCTACGTATCACTAACCCCATCGGCCTGGCAGCCGGAATTGACCGTAGCGGACAACTGTTGCCGGGGACGGCCCGGGCGGGCTTCGGTTTCAGCGAAGTGGGTTCGGTGTCTCCCGAAACGTTGACAGTCAGCCTGCGCCGATTAAAACGGGCAGGTGTATTGGAAAGTGATCTGGTACACGGGGTGAATATTCGTCCCAGGTCGGGTGCCACGATCGCTGAAATGATGGACGACTATCTCCACTGTCTGCACGCCTTGTTGCCGGTAGCCGATTATCTGGTACTCAATCTCAGTTCCCCCTTTGCCCGTCGCGGTTGGGCGGCCGATCCGCTCTGGCTGGAGACACTGTTGACCCAGGCCGTAGCGCTCCGTGACCAGTATTGTCGCAATGGCGGACCGCGGGTACCCCTGGCGATCAAAGTGGTATTGGCTCCGCGCTTGTCGCCCGGCCAACGTCACGGTTTGCTGCTGGGTCGTGGTGCCGGCCTGGATGGCGTGGTGTTGGTGGCGGCCCCGGGTCAGGCCGAATCCGCGGTCTGTCACACCTTGCGGCAAGTCAAATCGCTGCTGGGGGAGACGGCGCTGATCTCGGTGGGCGGCATCGTCGACGGGTCACAGATAGCCGGTCGATTGGCGGCCGGTGCCACGGCGGTGCAGTTGTTCAGCGCCGTGCTCAGCCGGGGGGTGACGATCCCTCAACAGCTGCTGGAACGGCTCCAGCCCAAACCGGATCGGGAGGCCGCCTGATGAATCTGCCATTGCTGGGAATAGTGGTTATTGGCGGGCTGTTGTGGCAGCTCTGGCTCTATGGTCGGGAGATTCGCTTCCAATGGCGACGCTCGGCAATGGCCAACTACAGCGTTCGGCGACTGCAGGTCACCCTGCTGGGATTAATCATAGAAGCGCTGTTCGTGTTGCTGATGCTGGCGGCCGGGCTCGACGGGCTCAACCGGCTGTGGCTGGAAACCGGTCTCCATGGCTGGTTGCTCAATGGAGCGGTGCTGCTCTCGATACTCATGCTGCAGGCGGCCATGCAGCGCGGTATCGCGCTACTGCGTGTCTGGGGTGTGGAACGCCGCTTTGGATACGCTTGCCAAAGCCTGGGCGGTTTTTTTCGGGATACCCTGATCAAGGGTGGTTTGCTGTTGCTCTGTGGCGCGCTTTTGGCGGCCGCGGCGACAGGTCTGTTGGAAACCGGTTGGCAACGTGGCTGGTGGGGGGTAGCGCTGCTTTGGGCCGGATTTGTCTGGGCGCGTTCTTCGTTGTGGCCGACGCTGATCGCCCCTCTGTTTAACCGCTATCGCCTTTATGATGATGCCGGGCTTGAGTACCGTGTGCAGGCGATGGCGCTGCAGGCGGGCGTCCGGGTGGGCCCGTTGCTGGAGATGGACGGCTCGCGACGTTCGTCCCATGGCAATGCCCAGGTTACCGGGTTCGGTGCTTCGCGTCGGGTGGTGTTGCTGGATACCCTGCGGGGGATACTGGAACCGGAGGAGATCATGGCGGTGGTGGCGCATGAAGTCGGCCATCTCGGAGGGCGTCACCTGGGGCTGTATCAGCTCTGCACACTGTTTGTGGCAACCGTCTGGATCGGTCTGTTCAGTTGGCTGGCCGCGACGCTGGCCTGGGCGCCCGGTAGTGGTCTGGCACTGCTCTGGTTGTTGTCCCCCACGGCCGCCCTGTTGGTCAAACCGCTGTTCGCCCATATGATCCGCGGATTTGAACATCAGGCGGATGCCTTCGCCGAGGCGTGCGGTTACGGGGATGCGCTGGCCTGTGCCTTGCTCAAGCTGACCCGCCATAACGGTGCGGCGACGGAGTCGGACCCTTGGTTCAGTCGGGTTTACCACTCCCATCCGCGGCTTGCCGATCGTTTGCAGCGTCTCCGTGAGGCGGCGGCGCGGCGTGCGGCCGAGCCCTTCGGCCATACCCCCTTGGGAGTGTATTGAACATGCAGCTTCACGACTTGACCTGGCCCGACGTCGAAGACTATCTGCAGCGCAGTGATGGTCTGATGATCCCGATCGGTTCCACGGAACAGCACGGTCCCAGCGGTGTCATCGGCACCGATGCCATGGTGGCCAAGGCGATCGCACGGGAGACCGGGGTGCGTAGCGATCTGCTGGTCGGGCCGCTGCTCAGTATCGGTGTGGCCGAGCACCACATGGCGTTTCCGGGGACCCTGTCACTGCGACCCTCGACCCTGATCGCCCTGTTGCAGGACTATCTGCACTCACTGGCTCAGCACGGTTTCCGCCAATTCTTTTTTATCAATGGTCACGGCGGCAATATCGCCACCCTCAAAGCGGCCTTTAGCGAGATTCAGACCGGCGAGCGGGAGCGAGGGGGCCAGCGGCCGCTACGCTGTACGTTGGTTAACTGGTATGAGGTGGCAGAGGTGGTGCGGCTGCGCAAGCAGTACTACGGTGATCAGGAGGGGCGCCACGCCACGCCGAGCGAGATTGCGGTAATCCAGTACCTGCGGCCGGATCTGATCCGTAAGCAGCCGTTGCCGCCACCCGGTCCGCTGCAGAGTGAGGTACAGGGGGCGGCCGATTTTCGTGCCAAATACCCGGATGGCCGGATGGGTTCCTGGCCTGACCTGGCGACCCCGGCCCAGGGGCAGGTGCTGTTCGATGCAGCGGTGCGCGGGTTGGCGCAGCAGGTGCCAACCTTTTTTTCCGAAGGCGGGTAAACACTCTCCAGAGCGTGTAGGGGAGGGTTCCCATGCCCGCCCTTATCGATTCCAGTGTCTATTCTGATAGCGCAAGCAACCACAGGGGGTTGCGCCTACGAGACGGTACTTGCCTTGGTTGAACGGGCCTGCTGGATCAACGGCACGCAGCGCGTGGTATCGTCGTAGATCTCCACACACTCCAGGCACTGGAAACAGTCATCATAGCGAATCGCACCGCTCTGGCGCTCTATGGCCTCGTAGCGGCAGGTGACATAGCACAGCTTGCACGGAGTGCCGCACTCCTGGCGCCGCACCAACCAATCCCAGCGCCGCAGTTTGCCGCCCAGCACCAGGGCCGCCCCCAGCGGGCAGAGAAAGCGACAATAGCCCTTGAACACCACCATCGAAACCAGCACGCAGGCGACGGCGTAGAGCACATAAGGCCAGGCGCGTTGGAAGGTGAGGGTGATGGCAGTTTTAAACGGCTCCACCTCCACTAGGCGATCGCTCAGGGCGGTAGCGAACAGCAGGCTGCCGATCAGGCCGGCCAGGATCACGTACTTGATCCAGCCCAGCCGGCGGGTCAGGTCCGCCGACAACCGCCATTCGTTAATTCCCAGTTTCCTGCCCAGGGTGTGGGCGAACTCCTGCAGCGCACCGAACGGGCAGAGCCAGCCGCAGAAGGTGCCCCGACCCCACACGATCAGGGTAATCAGGGTGTACACCCACAACAGCAATGAGACCGGATCGTAAAGCAGAAAGGCGAAATTGTGCGTCTGGAAAATGGCCCGCAGCAAACCCATCAGTGTAACCATGCTGAGCTGGCCCTGCTCCCACCAGCCGACAAAGAAGAGGGTGATCAGTAGCAACAGCGGGCGCAGGGTGGCGAGGCGCCCGGGACCGGTGAGGCGCTGCCGGTGGCGCAACAGCAGGTAACTGAGCAGGCCGAGAAACAGTGACAGCCACAGCAGATCCGGCGCCTTGTCCCGCCAGGATGCCAACCAGGGTGGCTGTTGTCCCGCCTGATCCGGCGCAGGCAGAACGAAATAGCGTGGATCGGGCCGCTGGGTCAGGACAAATTCATGGCTGCCGGTGGCCGGCCGGAACGAGCCGTGCTGACGCAGTGCCTTGACGATGAAATTCCAGGGTGAGGCGGGGTCAAAGCCAAAACGGGTATCGACCCGCAGGATCATGGCTTGTTCGAAGTCGGGGAGACCGGGTAGCAGTCCTATCTCGGCGTCGGCGTCGCGCAGACTGATGGGAAAGCCCTGTTGCCGGAGGGAGAGGCGATCCGGCACAGAGTTGCGCACGAAATTGGCCGCTACCAGTCGGTGCCGGCCGTTGGCCAGCAGCAGGATCGGTTCTTCCGACGCTTCCAACTGTCCCTGCAGAGTGGCGAGGGGGGCCGGAGCGAGAAGGTTTTTGGCCACGCTGGGCAGATTCAGGTCGGCGATCCAGAGGTCCAGGTATAGTCCTTCCGGATCTTGCTCGGCTTCGGGATCATCATCGGCAAAGGAGGTGCCGGCGAACGCCAGCTGCACATCCCGGTTGGAGAGGTGCAGATGCTGCACCAGTCCGCTCTCGACCAACTGAGCCCAGCGCATCGGCTCGAACAGATCCTGACGCGCATGTCCGGCCGGCTTGGGTGCGATATGGGCGAGTTTCTCCCGGGCCACTTTCAACGCGGCGGAGAGAATGGTCTGGTTGGCGATACGCACCGAGGCGGTCGCCTTGGTGACGCCGTCGAAATAGCTGTCGGCATCGGTGGCATCTGCCGGTTTATGGACGCCGGCAGGCAGTACCTTGATGTTGGAGGCGAGGGATCGGCCGCGATACTGATAGAGAAATTCATGCAGTGGACGGGGACCGAGGCCGCTGACAAAGACCGGCTCATTCTGGTCCAACACCTTGATGTCGAGAAAGTTGCCGTCGGTGTCGATGCTGACCAGCAGGTTCATTGGGGTGCCGGAAAAGCCCGGAATGGGTGCCAGTTCCCGGGTTTCGAAGATATAGCCGGCCAGGGCGCCGCCGCTGTTCAGCAGTTGCCAAACGGGTAGTCGTTCATCCTTGCTGCCCAGTGCCATTGGCGGCACTACTTGGCGGGCGAGCTGCTCGGCGTCAAGTGCCGCCTGGCTGGCGGATGGCCAGGCGACCACCCACGCCCATACTAGTAAGACTCCCAATAGACGCGGCACGACTCACCCTCCCGACCTCGCATCCAAGATAATTGGAAACTAGTGGATCGGTGGGTGAAGCTCTATTCAACCTAAGTCGAAGGTCAGTGGTTGCCGCGTTCTCAAGCGCTTATCTCGTTCCCACGCTCTGCGTGGGAACGCATATGCCGCTGTAATACCTTGTTTCTTTAGTGGGAGTGCGCGCCAATCTTGGCGACTCTTTTGGCGTTCAGACCACAGGTGCGCCGTAACCGAAGCTGTAGGGGACCGGGCCGGAGAGCGCGATGACATCGCCATCCTCGAGCTGATGGGCCAGGCGTATGTCACCCACACAGCCGGGTGCCACGTCGCGGCCGTTTACCAGGATCAGAAACAGTTCTGAAAGGGGAATGTTGAAGTCTTTGACGATGTCGCCGATGGTGGCGCCGACCGGGTAGCAGATTTCGCGCTCCAGTTGCTCCGGGTTGCAAAATTTGGTCATCGAGTTGAAGGCGCGTACTTTGATGCTGACCGTCAGATCCCCCGAGTTGTGTCCGATAAGAGTCAAGTTGATTACCTCAAGAGTGACGTAAAAAGTTGGCGTATATTTTCTGCGCAGGGGGTTCATCCTCACTTTGATCAGGATCAAGTGGCGCATGCTACTTTGGTCGAATTGGGGTGGTGTGCTGCCTCGCCGGTATACGGGCTGTGGAGCCTTGTTCCAGCCGGATCGTTATGTCCATATGAACATAAGCCTTTAGTTCAATTGTGAGGGAAAGATTCCCCGGTAAACTCAGTGGTTGAGCGGATTTTATTCGTTTTTTTAACGCCTTCAAACCAGCAACAGCAGGCGATGCATGGCTGGAGAGGGGCAACATTCCGGGGAGGAAAGAATGCAAAAATCTCTGCACATTATTCCCGAGAAATGCACCGGCTGTACCCAGTGTGAAATCGCTTGCTCGATGGAACATGACGGCGTCTTCAGCTCCAGCAAATCTCGGATCAGAGTATTCAAATTTCATGATGAGGGACGCTTTGTTCCCTACACCTGTACACAATGCGCCGAAGCCTGGTGTCAGCGTGCCTGCCCGACCGGCGCAATCAGCATCAATGCCCAGACCGGTGCCAAGGAAGTCTCGGACTCCGCCTGTGTCGGTTGCAAGGTGTGCACCATAGCCTGTCCCTTTGGCACCATCAACTATGTCGCCGATCGTGGCAAAGTGGCGAAATGCGATCTCTGTGATGGTGATCCGGCGTGTGCCAAGGCTTGTCCGACCGGCGCCATTCTGTATATCGATGCAGAAGCGACCGGCTTCGACAAGATGCGGTCCTGGGCGGCCAAAACCGACACTGGCGCATCAGCCAGCGCTTAACAATAGTTATCGGGAGTTAATCATATGGCATGGGCTAGAAAGCTTCTGCGTGTCAACCTAACGGCTGGCACCTGTACGACTGAAGCGCTCAATATGGAGTGGGCGCATCAGTTCCTGGGGTCGCGTGGACTGGCGGCAAAATATCTGGTGGAAGAGATCGATCCGAAGGTGGATCCGTTGTCACCGGAAAATAAAATGATTATGGCTACCGGTCCGTTGACCGGTACGGCGGCTTCGACGGCCGGTCGTTATACCGTCACCACCAAGGGTGAGTTGACCGGTGCGATCGCCTGCTCCAACTCAGGTGGTTTCTTCGGTAACGAGATGAAGAACGCCGGTTGGGACATGATCATCTTCGAGGGCAAGTCGCCCAAGCCGGTCTATCTGCTGTTGCAGAACGATCAGGCGCAACTGATCGATGCGGCGGAATTCTGGGGTCGTTCGGTTTGGGATACCGAAGAGGGTATCAAGGCCAAACATCAGGACCCGTTGATCCGTGTCGCTTCCATCGGTAAGGCTGGTGAAGAGGGCTGCAAGTTTGCCTGTATCGTCAATGATCTGGACCGCGCGGCTGGACGTTCCGGTGTCGGCGCCGTGATGGGCTCGAAGAATCTGAAAGCGGTAGCGATTCGCGGCAACCTGGGCGTGAAAGTGGATAACCTGGGCCAGTTCATGGATGCGGTTAAGGCCGGCAAGGCGGTATTGGCCGGCAATCCGGTAACCGGTGAAGGCTTGCCCACTTACGGTACTCAAGTGTTGATGAATGTGATCAACGAGATCGGAGCCCTGCCGACCAACAATCACCGCGATGTGCAGTTTGAGCGGGCCAACGATATCTCCGGCGAAGCGATGCATGCAGTGCGTCAGGACGGCACCAAGAACCTGGTCACCAACGCCGCCTGTTTCGGCTGTACCATCGCCTGTCAGCGGGTCTCCAAGATCGAGCGCAGCCACTTCACCGTCAAGGATCGTCCCCAGTATCAGATTGCATCCGGCGGCCTGGAGTACGAAAACGCCTGGGCATTGGGAGCCGATACCGGGGTGAATGATCTGGAGGCGATCACCTTCGCCAACTTCATCTGTAACGAACAGGGTATGGACCCCATCACACTCGGGGCGACGATTGCTGCCGCGATGGAGATGTTTGAGGAAGGTGTCATTACCACCAAAGAGACCGGCGGCATCGAACTGCGTTTCGGCAACGCCGAGGCGTTGGTGCAGGTCACTGAACTGACGGCCAAGGGCGAGGGCTTCGGTCGTGAGATCGGCCTGGGTTCGAAGCGGCTGTGCGAGAAGTATGGCCGCGGCGAGTTGCACATGGGCGTGAAGGGACAAGAGTTCCCCGCTTATGACAGCCGCGGTATTCAGGGTATGGGTTTGACCTATGCCACCTCCAACCGCGGTGCCTGTCATCTGCGTTCCTATACGGTGGCCTCCGAGGTGCTGGGTATCCCGGAAAAGACCGATCCGCTGGAGACTACCGGCAAGGCCGGCCTGGTGAAGGCGTTCCAGGATGCGACAGCGGCGGTGGACGCCAGCGGTTTGTGCATCTTCACCACCTTCGCCTGGAGCATGGAAGACATTGCTCCCCAGGTGAACGGTGCCTGTGAGGGCGAGTGGACGGTGGAGTCGATGCTGGAAACCGGTGAGCGCATCTGGAACATGGAGCGTCAGTTTAACCTGGCGGCCGGCTTCACCGGCAAGGATGACACCCTGCCCAAACGGATCCTCAAGGATGCAGCCAAGACCGGGCCTGCCAAGGGCAAGGTCAATGAGCTGGGCAAGATGCTGCCGGAGTACTACCAACTGCGTGGTTGGAATGCGGAAGGGGTGCCGACGGGGGAGACCCTGCAGCGTCTCGGCCTGGACTAAGGTTAAGCGCAGCCGGCACCGGATCGACCGGGATGGATTGTATGAGGTAAATGCCCGATCGATCTGCTGCCGTACGCAATACCTTTGGGACGGTTCGCTCCTCATCACACCCTACCAGGGAGCGGTGAGGAGCGAACCGTTTCAGTCGACAATATCAGGGCGAATTTGCTCATTAGAGAGGAGATTGAACATTGATGGGCTTACTGAAGCGATGGTTTGGCGGCGATAAGCCTCAAGCAGAGGAAGTCACGGATACCGGTTCTGTCGCCGCGGATACCGCCTACCGTTATGTGGTAGTCGGTGCCGGGCCTGCCGGTGTGTCAGTCGTGGAAAATCTGCGTCGGCAAGATCCGGATGGTTCCATCCTGCTGCTGGGCGATGAGCCGGAACCACCTTACTCGCGCATGGCAATTCCCTACCTGTTGGTGGGAAAGGTGGGTGAATCAGGCACTTATCTGCGGCAACAACAAGGCCATTATGAGGATCTGGCTATCCAGTTCCGGCACGCCCGGGTCATCGGTATCGATGCAACGGCCAAACGGGTTACGCTGGATGACGGTAGTGGGGTTCGCTACGAACAGCTCTGCCTGGCTACTGGGGCGCGGCCGATCCGCCCGCCTATTCCAGGACTGGATCTACCGCGGGTGCATCATTGCTGGACACTGCAGGATGCGCGTCAAATTATTGAGCTGGCACATGACGGTGCCAATGTGGTCCTGATGGGCGCCGGGTTCATCGGCTGTATTATCCTGGAGGCGCTGGCCCTGCGCGGCGTCAACCTGACTGTGGTGGAGATGGGCGACCGAATGGTGCCGCGCATGCTCGATCCGGTGGCGGGGACCATGCTTAAACAGTGGTGTCAGGAAAAAGGGGTCAATGTTCATACCTCTACCCGTATCACCCAGGTGGAAGCCAACCCGGCCAGCGATGAGGATACCCTGCTGGTGGATATGGACAACGGGCAACAGATACCGGCTCACCTGGTGGTGGTGGCGGCCGGTGTGAAATCCAATCTCGATTACCTGCAGGATGCCGGTTTAGCGGTGGATCAGGGCGTGTTGGTCAATGAATACCTGCGTACCAGCGATGCGCATATCTATGCCGTGGGTGATGTGGCCCAGGGACCGGATTTTGAAAACGGTGATCGTGTGGTGCACGCCATTCAACCGACCGCCACCGACCACGGACGAATTGCCGCCCAGAATATGGCCGGTAAGTCGACTCCTTATCGCGGATCCATGCAGATGAACGTGTTGGATACGTTGGGTCTGATCTCGGTCTCATTTGGCGAGTGGGACGGCGTGCCGGGTGGCGACCAGACGATCATGCAGGATAAAGAAGGCTACCGATATATGCGTCTGGAGTTTGAGGGCGATCGTCTGGTCGGCGCGCAATGTGTCGGCCGTACCAACCATATCGGTGTCATCCGTGGGCTGATTGAAGGCCGGGTCGCACTGGGCCACTGGAAAGAACGGTTAAAGCAAAACCCCCACCTGATCATGGACGCGTATCTCTCCTGCGCACAACAGTAAGTTCGCTTGCTGTGGCCTTGTTAATCCCTCCCTCGCCGATGCGGCGGGGGAGGCGTCAGTCACTTTCCTACGCGCAACCGTTTCACTGGAAATGGGCCGTTTGACCGGTTCCTGAAAGGTGAACTGTTTTGCGTACAAACAGTGAATATATGGCGTCGGCAGACGGTCGCCGATAGCAGCCAATTCAACCAAAGTTGAAGAGTCTCGGTTCGCCGCATGGTTTATAAATGGTGTGAATCCGCCGCGACGGGTTCGGGTTGAAACAGACCTATCCAACGCAGGCTGTCCCGGTGCATCACGCCGCTTTCCTTTTCCAGAACAGGGATCAGGACGGATACCTAACCGGGTCGATTGCGATTTTACCAAACGACACTCACCCATCCGGGTGTGAGATTTGAAATGTGTGCTGTGGCGGGATTGTTCCAGCCATAGGAGGAGACCGCTAATGCTTACCTATCGTCCGCTTATTATCTTTGGACTGACTCTGTCGCTGGGCTTTTCGCAAACGCTATTTGCCCATGGCGATGTCACGCCGCAGGCGGTGGATACATCCGGTCTGCCGGTATTGGGAGAAGAGTGGGTGGAAACCAACCCGTTCCGTGAGAATGATGAACTGAAACCGCTGGCTCAAAAAATAGGTAAATCCGCCTACAACCAAAACTGTGCCCGCTGTCATGGATTGGAAGTGATTTCTGGCGGTATTGCTCCCGATCTGCGCTATCTGGAGGAAACCCCCGATGGCGATGACTGGTTCAAAGAGCGTGTCACCAACGGGGCCGTGCGTGACGGTAAGGTCTATATGCCGAAATTCCTTGGAACCATTTCGCAGGAAGGGTTGTGGGCGATCCGTACTTATATCGATTCAAGGGGCGAGGATTGATCCGGCGGCCGTCAAGGCATCCGGAGGGTAAGGCGGTGTAATCGAAATCGTCTGCCTCCTCTTCAACCATGCCGTTGTTTTCGGTCCGCTTTCGTCAATGCATCGGTTCATGAAAGCGCAGCGATATGATGCTGTTCAAAGGACGCTATTGTCCAGGATGAAGTGAATCACGTGACACGTCAGGCACAACAGATTGCTTCAGGGGTATCGGTAAACAGCGATACCGAACAGGCAGTGGAGGAGCTGATAGCGTGTTTCGGTGGTTTTACGCCAGAAGCGGTCATATTTTTCTGTTCCACCCACCTTGATATTGCACAGGTGGGTACAACCCTGTCGCAACGTTACCCGCAGTCCCAGGTGATCGGTTGTACTACCGCGGGTGAAATTAACAACCGGGGCTGCCTGAACAGCAGTCTTTGCGGTTTTGCCTTGCCCGGAGATAGCTTCAGTCTGGCCTCCACCGTGTTGCCCCATCTCTCCAGGTTCGATATGAAACTGGCGCGCAGCCGGGTCACTGAACTGCAGAACGATCTCGCAGAGCGGGGGGTGGCGCCGGTGATCGGCCATACCTTTGGCTTTCTGCTGGTGGATGGGTTGAGCGGCGTAGAAGAGATTGTGCTCAGTGCGGTTCACGGTGAGATTGGTGATATTCCGCTATTTGGCGGTTCGGCCGCCGATGATCTGCAATTCAGTAAAACCCTGATCTACTACAACGGAGAGACTCAGGACGACGTGGCGGTGCTATGTATGATCAATACCGTCTGTCCCTTCAAGGTATTCCGTACCCAGCACTTTGTGGCCGGGGAGCGCAAGATGGTGATTACCGAAGCCGATGTAGCGACACGCAATGTCAGTGAGATCAATGGAGTCTCGGCGGGGATGGAGTATGCCCGTCTGGTGGGTATCCACTATGATCGCCTCGATCCCATGACGTTTGCTTCACACCCGGTCATGGTGCGCGTCGGCGGCGCCTACTATGTGCGCTCGATACGCCAACTGGCCGAGGATGACAGTTTGACCTTTTTTTGTGCCATCGGTGAAGGAATCGTGCTGACCGTGGCGGAGGGTGTCGATCTGGTGGATAACCTTTCCCAGACATTCGAAAAAATACGTGAACATGTGGGTGAGCCGCAACTGGTGATCGGTTGTGACTGCGTGTTTCGCCGACTGGAATATATGCAGGATCCTGAAGTGGCCAAACGGGTTGAAGGACTGTTTCAAGCCAATCGCGTGATCGGTTTCAATACTTACGGGGAGCAGTTTGGCGGGATGCATGTCAACCAGACCTTTACCGGCGTGGCGATCGGTGCGCCGCAATCGGAGAAGGAATAGCCAATGGTCGCCTATCTGGATATCCAGCCAGGCACCGGCGATGAGGTGCAACGCCTGCGCAAGATCGTCACCGCTCTGATGAATCAGGTGGAACGTACCATGGATGTGCAGGGTGGCGCCTTCTCGCTGTTCCAAACCGCGATTCTGTTGGACGATAAAGTACGCGATCGTACCGGCGAACTTGAAGCGGCGATGAAGCGGCTTGAAGAGACCAATGACGAGCTGAATAAAGCCAATGCCGAGGCGCATACCGCACGCATGCGTTTGGTCGAGGCAGTGGAGAGTGTCTCCGAAGGTTTTGCCCTGTTTGATACCGACGATAACCTGGTACTGTGCAACTCGAAATTCCGTGAATACTGGGGACTGGATGAGGGGAATGTACCCTATGGCAGTTCGTTTAAGGTGTTGTCACAGGACTTGATCGATAACTGCCGGGTGCCGCTCGCCCTGCAAGATCGTCAGCAGTGGCTGGAAGATCGATTTAAACGACACAGGAATCCTGAAGGCGCCTTTGTCATGCGTATGTTTGACGGGCGCTGGCTAAAGGTAACGGAACGGCGTACCGGTGACGGCGGCGTGGTCGGGATCTATACCGATATCACCGATATCAAAAAGCAGGAAGAGTTACGACGTCAGAAAGAGTTGGCTGAAAAATCGGTGCTGCTGCAAGCTTCCATCGATAATCTGAGCCAGGGCGTGGCGGTATACAGTAATGAGTTGCTTCTGGTTGCCTGGAATCAGCGGTTTGTTGATCTGCTGGAACTGCCTCCCGGCCTGGTCCGTCTGGGGATGCCATTCTGCGAATATCTCCAGTTTAATGCCAACCGCGAAGAGTATGCGAGCGACATGGAGCGATCGGTAAAGGATAGGCTGGAGCAGGCGAGTGCATCCAGTTCATTCTTTTTCGAATATGTCCGACCCAATGGACGTGTCATGGAGGTACGTCGCAATCCCATGCCGAATGGCGGTTTTGTCACGACCTATACCGATATCACGGCCAGACGTCAGGCGGCCATGCAGTTGAGTGAAGCCAAGGAGCATCTGGAGGAGCGGGTGCGTGAGCGTACGGCTGCGCTCTCCACACTTAACGAGCAGCTACGCCAGGAGATCGCTGAGCGTCTGGATGTGGAGGAGGAGTTACGCCTCGCAACCGCCGCCGCCGAAGAGGCCAATCTCAGTAAAACACGTTTTCTGGCTGCCGCCAGTCATGACCTGCTGCAGCCGCTGAATGCCGCGCGTCTGTTTATCTCGACCTTGCAAGAGCAGCGTCTGGCGGAGAACACGGAGCGTCTGGTGGAGCGCACCGATATGGCGCTGCAGGGGGTGGAGAATCTGTTGAGTACGCTATTGGAGATCTCCAAGCTGGATGCCGGGGCGGTACCCACCAAGCTCAGTGACTTCCCTATTTCAGAAGTGTTACGGCGGTTGACGGAAGAGTATCAACCGTTGATCAATGAGTCGGGGCTACAACTGCGCATGGTCGATTCGTCTGTGACGGTTACCAGTGATCGTAAGCTGTTGGAGCGTATCTTGCGGAATTTTCTCTCCAATGCGGTGCGATACACATACCAGGGCAAGATACTCCTCGGTTGCCGGCGCCACCGGGACAGGCTGGCCGTTCAGGTAACCGATACCGGACTGGGTATCAGTGATACAGATCTGGATACCATCTTTGATGAGTTTCACCAGCTCAAACAGTCCGGAGAGCGGGGGGCGCCCGGGGTCGGTCTCGGGTTGGCGATCGTTAAGCGTATTGCTGAGATGCTGGATGTGCCGGTCATTGTCAAATCCCGCCTGGGCCATGGTTCCACCTTTGCGGTGGAGATTCCCATATCCAATCGTCTGGTACGTGCGGCAGCACCCACTCAGCGGGCCCTGCCCAGCCTGGAGATGCCGTTGCATGGGACGTCTGTGCTGGTGATCGATAATGAAGCGTCCATCCGTGAGGGAATGTATCATTTGCTGGAGTCGTGGGGTTGCGCCGTGTTCACCGCCGGTGATCTGGAGGAAGTGTGTCGATTGATTGAGGGCGGAAGCTTGCGGCCAGATTTTCTGATTGTCGACTACCATCTGGATAATCAGATAACCGGGGTCGATATTCTGCTATTCCTGAAACGCGAATATGGGATCGACGCTCCTTCGATCGTGGTGACGGCCGATCGTAGTGATGCGATGCGCAGTGAAGTATCTAAGGCTGGTTACCGGGTTTTGCATAAACCGCTCAAGCCTCACCGCCTGCGGGCCTGGATGGCGCACAGCCTGAAGGCCAAGGAGTGCTCTTCCTGAGCCGAATCGTGCGGACCTGATGACGATTTTCCGCGTATAGGGGAATTGGCCCTGCCGCCAATTGCCCTCGGAAAGTGAACCCGGGAGTTATCCCGGAAGATAGATACCAACCACTAAAGACGCAAAGTATTGACTTGCATTCCCCCGGCTTTTCGTATGCCACGTAAGATCGGATAGCTGGATGAATCGTCGTATCTTTTTTGTGTACTTTGCGCACTTCGCGGTTAACTACGGTGCTCAGGTCTATTCCATATTGCCCAATTTCTGTGCCGCCAGTACCGCCTGGGTTCGGCTGTTGACTCCGAGCTTGCGCAATACCGATGAAATATGTGCTTTGACCGTCGACTCCTTGATATCCAGTTCGCAGGCGATGATTTTGTTTGGTTTACCTTCAGTCAGGTGTTGCAAAACGCTAAGCTCGGCCGGGGTAAGCAGGGCAAATTTTTTCTGGAATTCATGATCGAGAGTGGAGCGTGGCCCGGTCTCCATCTGCGCCTTCTCCAGTTCATCCGGCACGTAGGTGCCGCCGGCCAGGACGGTTTTGATTGCTTCGGCAATCAGTGCCTTGGGGCTTGATTTGGTAATAAAGCCAAAGGCGCCGCAGGTAAGCCCGCGTCGGATTGCATCCGGATCCTCGGAAGCCGAAACGATCGCCACCGGAACGGTAGGGGCGGCATTGCGGATGGCTACCAATCCGGAAAATCCTTCCGATCCCGGCATGCGTAGGTCTAGCAGTACCAGATCGAGGTCGAAATCCTCGCTGGCTCGTTTGACTGCCTCATCCAGGGTAGAAACTTCAACGATCTCCACGTCATCAAAGTACTCTTCAATGACTTGCCGTAGGGCATCGCGGAACAGGGGATGATCGTCTGCTACAAGGAACTTGGGCATGTTTCAAGACTCTTTAGCTGAACAGTGACTGGTGACTAGTCTGTTTTTAGTAATTATATCACCCTACTGATTGATGACCCGGTCATTCAATAACCGATAGTCCAACAGTATAGGACAGGTTGGCCGATTCTCGCAGATCGGTACGTCCTTGGATAGGGCCCCTATGTATTGGCCCGATGTTCCCTGTTCGGCCGCGTCGCCGGCGCTTCAGATGCGCAACGGATGAAGGCAGTGGAAGCATTTGCCCCCACTGCCTTGTTTTTTACCCTCTCAACTCACCGTCTGCGGTACGGCGGCGCAGGAGAAGATCCTCTACGCCGCTGTGTTCCCAGTCAGTTTGCTACCCATTTCGCTGAGAGTTTGTCGGGGCGTCTCATTTGGGGATCTTGAAGGTCCAGACGCTGCCACCTTGATTCAGGTTTTTGACCCGTTTGGCCACTTCACCACCCCACAGTGGGACGGCACCACCCCAGCCGGAAACCACCGACACATACTGTTCGCCATCCTGTTCCCAGGTGATCGGCTGTCCCACGATGCCGGAACCGGTCTGGAATTTCCACAACTCTTCACCGGTCTTGGAGTCAAAGGCCTTCAGGTAACCTTCCGGTGTACCC
The DNA here is from genome assembly GCF_050289425.1 of Sedimenticola sp. Classification (NCBI taxonomy): domain Bacteria; kingdom Pseudomonadati; phylum Pseudomonadota; class Gammaproteobacteria; order Chromatiales; family Sedimenticolaceae; genus Sedimenticola; species Sedimenticola sp. The sequence continues at coordinate 19,596 of NZ_JBNKFS010000024.1, forward strand.
GTGAATACCAGGCCACCGGCGGTGGTCATGACGCCACCCCAGAGCGGCGCATTGTTTTTGTATTCCCATACAATCTTGCCGTTTTTCGGGTTGATGGCCTTGAGGGAGCCGATATAGTCCTCAAACAGCGGTTTGATTGTGAAGCCGGCACCCAGATAAGCGGCGCCTTTTTTATAGTTCACCGGCTCATTCCAGATCTCCATACCCCACTCATTGGAGGGGACGTAGAACAGTTCGGTCTCCTGGCTATAGGAGATAGGCATCCAGTTTTTACCGCCGAGGAATGAAGGTACGGCAAATACCGATTTACCCTTCTTGCCATCGCTGGAGGCCGTCGGGTTGCCGGGGCGGTTGTCGTCATTGTAGATCGGACGACCGGTCTTCAGATCAATCCCCTTGGCCCAAGTGATGTCGCGTACGAAAGGCGTGGCGTTGACCAGCTTGCCCTTTTCACGGTCCAGTACGTAGAAGAAGCCGTTTCTGTCCGCGGTGGCGGCCAGTTTTTTGCCGTCAAGATTGAATGAGACGACTTCGTTTACACCGTCGAAATCCCAGCCGTCGTTCGGCGTGGTCTGGTAGTGCCACTTGATTTCACCGTTGTCCGGATTGATAGCAATACGTGAAGTACTGTAGAGGTTGTCGCCCGGGCGCAGATGGGAGTTCCAGGGAGCCGGGTTGCCGGTGCCGTAGAAGATGGTGCGGGTCTCGGCATCGTAGGTGCCGCCCAGCCAAGTGGCACCGCCGCCGTATTTCCACATATCGCCTGGCCAGGTGGCGTTCTTCTTTCCGGTCATGGTGCTCTCTTTACCGTTGAGCGTACCCATGTGGCCTTCGATGGTAGGGCGTGACCAGACCAGTTCACCGGTCTTCGCATCGCGGGCTTCAACTTTACCGATGATGCCGAATTCACCGCCGGAGACGCCGGTAATGATTTTACCTTCGACAATCATGGGGGCGGCGGTGATGGAGTAACCGGCCTTGTAGTCACCGATCTTCTTTGACCACTTCACCTTGCCGGTCATGCGGTCAAGGGCGACCAGCTTGGCATCCAGTGTGCCGAAATAGATCATATCGCCATAGATGGCGGCACCGCGATTGATGACGTCACAGCACGGCATGATACCGTCCGGCAGCCGCGCATCGTATTGCCAGAGTTCTTCACCGGTCTTGACGTCAACGGCAAACACGCGTGAATAGGATGACGTAACGTACATGATGCCATCATAGACAATCGGTTGAGTCTCCTGGCCACGCTGTTTCTCTCCGCCAAAGGAGAACGACCAGACAGGTAACAGTTTCTTTACGTTGTCGTGGTTGATCTGTTTGAGCGGGCTGAAACGCTGACCCTGAAGGCCCATGCCAACGGTGACGACTTGGGTGGTGATATTTTGATCGTTCAAAATATCCTTGTCGGTAACATTGGCGCTGGCAGTTTGCGCTGTTACGGAAATGGCCAGCGAAATGGCCAGTGCTAGTGAGACTTGTTTCATTCTACTCCCCCATGGGTATCCATATGGTTATCTGACATGAGGGTAGTGCCAGGTGGTGTCCCTCATGGTAATTACTGCATTGATAGTTGTAGTGGATATGGCAACAAGCCTCTATTGGAAAAAAGTCGAATGCGTGTTTTTAGTTACTGCGCAGCAAAAAATAAAAATGGGTCATTAGTAGAATGAATGGGTTGTTTGCTGCGCGGCAGATTGGCTATCGAAAGCGTCGCTGACGGAAACGCGTAGTACGATTGTCAATAAATATTTTTGGACAAGGTTGTTGTGCGGTTGCAATAAAAAAGGCCGGGCAAAGCCCGGCCTGAAATGTGCTTCAATCTGCTGGGAATCAGTTGCAGATTTGTTTACGCCGCACAGTTAAATCAGAAGAACAAGATGGCGCCCAGATTGAACGCTGAGGTTTCGTCCGAGCCGACAGAGGTCTTGCTCTCCATGTCGGAGTATTCCGCCATCAGGGTCAGGGATGAGGTCAGGTTGTGATAGACGCCCAGGGTGACGCGACGGTTCTCAACCGGCGACACTTTTTTCTGTTCGCTTTCGCCCCAGTTCAGACCCAGTTTGGTTTTGCCGAATTGATAAGTGCCTTGCAGATAGTAACCGTTCGACTCCTCGGCTTGTCCGGTGGCTTGATTGAAACCGGGGAACACCAGGCCGCCCAGTGCCAGCGTGCTCATGCCGTCACCCTGGAAGTAGTAACCAGCCAGGCCAAAATTATCGATACTCACCTTGCCGAAGATATCCCAGCCTTCGATCTGGCTGGAAGCGCCGGTGGTTAAGTCTACGTCCTGAACCAGATAGGTGGCGGAGATCATGCCGGGTGTGCTGCCTTCCCAGTTGTAGCCAACCTTGCCATGGAAGCCAGGGTTGGCGTTACCGGCCGCTTTGCCGCCGCCGGATTCCACGCCGTCCAGTGGGTTGAATACACCGATGGTGGCGGAGAAGCCGCCCGAGGTCGGCAGGGTCCAGTTGATCTGGGCCAAGCGATCGGTATAAGGGTAACCGTAACCCAATCCGCCCAGGGTGGTATGCCCGGGGTCGTCAGCGGTAAAGGTTGGGCCTGAACCAATCAGGCTGATGTCATTGAGGATGGCGTCCAGGGCAAACAGGCCAAAGTTACGACCCATGGTGATGGTGCCCATGTTGGCGTTGCCGAAGGTGAGGTAGATTTGACGTGCATCCACGGTGGAAAACGCCAGTGCATCACTGCCCGCACCGCCCTGTGAGGTCAAGCCGTAATAGACATTGATATTGGCGCCCAGATCATAACCATCTTGCCGGGTCTTGGCACTGAAGTTCAGCGAGGCGGGCAATAGTCCGTTTGAGACGGAGTGGTTGTCCGTGTTGGTGGCGGATCCGCAGGCCAGCCTGGCCAGCGTGGTGCCGCCGGCATTCAGGTCGCCGCTATCGCAGGAGGTAACGGTATAAAAGGCGTTTATGTTGCCGCCTAGGCCCAGTGTCCAGTCGCCGGCCTCCCAAGAGGCGGCCTGTGCGCTGCCGGCACCGGCTACACAGACTCCCCCTAACATAGCCATTACGAGTTTGGATAGTTTCATTTAAGTTGTACTCCTCTGGATTTATCGTGATAAACCGTTTAGGTCGTTATTGATCTGCTTCCCCAGGTCACCCACTCGGTCTTTGCTTACTGGGAGCGATGCGGCAATAGGCACCCCTCCACACTGTTTTTGCTGCGCGGTAATTCTTAGAGACGCGAGGTTTATCAGCTATTGGAAAAAGGTAGATTGACGGAAAGTAGGTTGGCTAAAAGTAGATTGACTAAAAGTCGAATAGAGGAAAGTAGATTAACAAAAAGTCGAATAGGGATCGGTGGTGAACGGTTGCAGGGAGAGGCGGTACGCCTGATTAACGAATAAAACGGTTTAAACCCGGTTATCTAATTGTCTGTTGGGTCTGGATGGTTGGCGAATGCCCTTTTCGTTCTTGCAATATTAAAGGAAAGTGATTTAACCCAGATGAACGGGCGTCGTGTGGTAATGCCGTATCATCTTAACGGCATGCCGATGTTTTTTTGAGTTTGGTGCGGCCCTGTTAAATCGTACGCAAGTAATCGGCAGGGGTGGTAGTGGGATCCGTACCGCTCAAATCTGTCCAGGAAGGACGAGTGCGGCAAGGATGTCGATGTGAATCGACCGACCATGACTATATCGGTCGGGATAGTTACCAGCGGCGACACGTCGTGCGACGTGGGGTGCGAAGAATCTAGTTGGGTGGGCGATTGAAATCCGTGGGAGGTGATTACTGTCGGCCGGCGCCGGCCAGATAGTCAAGGCTGGGCGGCATGTATTCGATGCGGTGCTGTTTGAAGATCTTCGCCATCGTGCCGTCTCGTACCATGCTGGCCAGGATGTCCTCCACCGCATAACCTAATTGCCGATAGTTGTTTTTGACGGCAGCGCCGATAAGCCAGTCGGACTTTGTCAAGCCCGGAGTGGGTACCTTGCCCAAGTCGAACTGCTCCAGCCCGGATAGCAAACTGTACTGCACCTGCGAGCGTGGCCCCATTAATCCCGCTACTTCGCCGCGCAGTGCCGCCTGACCGGCTTCTTCGGTGGTCTTGAAGTGCAGTAGGTTGGCGCGGATGGAGCCCCCAAATGCACCGGATAGATAGAGATCCGCCAAGGAGTCCAGCTCGACGGCAATTTTTTCATAGCGAAAAAGCGCCAGGGTGGCGTCTTTGCCCAGTTTGGCAATGTTGCGTGCAGTAATAATCTCCTCTTTCAGGTAGGGACCGAACAGCACGACCAGATCGTTGCGTAGCGCCAACTCCCGGTCGTAGGGAACATGCAGCATGATGTCTGCAACGGCGCCACCCAGGTAATGCCCTTTCCAGATGGCGTTGCGCAGATCATCATCGACATTTTCATCGGCGGTCTGCTCGATAATGTTGGCCCTGACATGCAGTTGTTGAGCGATATATCGGGCGATGTCGATATCGATGCCGACCAGTGCGCCTTTCTGTCGATAAGAGAAAGGTGGGAAATCGCGGTAAACGGCGATGGAGATTTCCCCTTTGTTGATGATGTCGTCATAGGAGAGGGCAAAAGCGCTTGGCATAAAGCTGCAGATCGCCACAAGCAGCACGAACAGCCGCGCCCAAACGGCAGGTAGAGGGAGTCGGTCTCTGGATAGGGTCGGCATGTTCTTTCTCACATCACAGTTCGGTCGGATGGTTTATTCCGGGTCATCGGAGAGGCAGACGATAGTTTGGCGGCCGGCGATCTGTACTCGCCGTGACCAGGGTGTAAACAGGCGGCACAGCTCACGCGGATTGTCCCGCCACCAGATATTGAGTTGGACTCCCAGGGTGTCCTCCGGCGCGAAAGTTATCGTTTGCGAGGGGCCACCGGCCGGCAGAATGATGGCGCGTCCCGGAGCCACCACCTTTACGTCATGGGTCGAGTGGTTTTCAAACAACAGCGTTGCCTGTTCCCCGCCGGCTTGCGCACCGGTACCGGCAAGGCAAAGGGTCAACAGAAAAAAGAGTCGGATCGGGCGCATCAGTTGACCTGTCCGGCTGGTTGCTGCTGAGGGTAACCGGTGACCCACGTTGACATATATTGACTCATATCAGGATCCTCTCCGGTTAAAGACGGGTCAGACAGAGTCTCGCTCGCTTGCCAGCCCTTCTCAATGCGACTTTTGTCGCATTGATCGTTACCAAGATGCACGGGATAAACTGCCGGCACAGGCTTGTTCAGACGACCGGGAGTGAGGATGTTTCATAAATGGGTCATTGCCAGTTTTGTCTGCCTCGCCCTGTCATCACAGTCTTGGTCGGCGGATGCCGAACGGATCTCGCTGCTTTATGTCAAGCAACAGGTCGAGCGACCACCGGTATTATCCAATCTGCTAGCCGTTGCTGAAGATGAAGGGCCGGCCGGGGCGCGACTGGCTATCCGTGACAGTAATACGACAGGGCGCTTTACCGGACAGCAGTTTTCGCTGCGGGAAATAAATTTTGCGCCCGAGGCAAGCCGTGCGGAAATCATCGAGCAGCTAAAGACGGCAAAAGAGCGGTTTGTGATTCTTGATTTGCCGGCTGTTACGCTGGATGCGGTACTGCGGGCCGACCTCGATGAGACACAGCTAATGTTCAATGTCGCGGCCCCTGACGATCGCTTCCGGGTAGAGCAGTGCCGTAAAAATTTACTCCACACCCTGCCCAGCCGGGCCATGCTGAGCGATGCGCTGAGCCAGTACCTGATGAAGAAACGCTGGTCCAAATGGATGCTGGTAGAGGGGCCACTGCAGGGGGACAAGCGGTTTGCCGAGGCCATGCGCCGTTCGGCAAAAAAATTTGGAGCACAAATTGTCGAACAGAAAATCTGGGATGGCGGCCGGGATGCCCGGCGTACCGCCCAGGCGGAAGTGCCGCGTCTGACCCAGGGGGCCGATTACGACGTACTGATCGTGGCCGATGAGTTGGGTGACTTCGGTGAATACCTGATGTATCGCACTTGGGCACCGCGGCCGGTGGCGGGCACCCAGGGGCTGTTTCCGACCGCCTGGTACTGGACTATTGAACAGTGGGGGGCGGCGCAGCTTCAGGACCGCTTCGTGAAGTTTTCCGGGAGACCGATGGATGCCCGGGACTATGCCGCCTGGGCGGCCGTGCGCTCCGTCGTCGAAGGGGCTGTCCGCACCGGATCGTCCGTGTCCGACAAAATCAGCCAGTATATCCAAAGTCCCGAATTTGAACTGGCGGCCTACAAGGGCCGGAAACTCTCCTATCGCCCCTGGTCGGGGCAATTACGCCAGCCGGTGGCGCTCACCGGTGCCCGTTCGTTGGTGACCCAATCACCGCAGGAGGGTTATCTGCACCGGGTGAGCGAACTGGATACCCTGGGTTTTGATCGGCCCGAGGTCCACTGTAAGAGGAATTAGCATGCGCGGAAGTATCGGTTTGGTAGCAGCTCTCTGGTTCATAACCGGATTGGTTTCTGTGGCCAGTGCGGCCACAGCCTACGTCTCCAACGAAAAGGATAATACCATCAGTCTGATCGATACCGATCGCCTTGAAGTTATCGGCACGGTCCAGGTTGGACAGCGACCGCGCGGGATCATACTTAGTCCGGATATGAAGGCCCTCTACATCTGCGCTTCAGACGACGATACGGTACAGATATTCGATATCGAACAACAAAAGGTGGTCGGCGAACTGCCCTCCGGCGAAGATCCGGAACAGTTTGCCCTGCATCCGGACAACCGCCACCTTTACATTGCCAACGAAAACGATAATCTGGTGACGGTAGTCGATGTGGATAGCCATACCGTGGTGGCGCAGGTGGATGTTGGGGTGGAACCGGAGGGGATGGCCATCAGTCCAGATGGTCGCTGGGCGGTGAATACGTCTGAAACCACCAATATGGTGCACTGGTTGGATGCCAATACCTTCCAGTTGATCGATAACACCCTGGTCGATCAGCGTCCGCGGCATGTGGAGTTTGAGCCCGACAGCAAGACGCTATGGGCCTCTGCCGAGATCGGTGGTACCGTGTCCATCATCGATACCGACAGCAAGCTGGTGACGCATAAGGTGAAGTTTTCGATCAAGGGGATACACCCGGATCGGATACAGCCGGTCGGTATCAAACTGACGGCAGACGGGCGTTACGCTTATGTGGCGCTCGGTCCAGCCAACCATGTGGCGGTGGTGGACCGTAAAACCTATGAGGTGGTCAAGTATATTCTTGTCGGCCGCCGGGTTTGGCATATGGCGTTTACCCCCGATAACCGCTACCTGCTGACCACCAACGGTGTGAGCGGTGACGTGACCGTGATCGATGTGGCGGAACAGAAGGCGATCAAATCGATCAAGGTGGGACGATACCCCTGGGGTATCGCCGTTCGCCCCTAGGAGATTTCGTGTCCTCCAATGAGACCTATGCCCTGGATGTTTCCGCCCTCGGTTACCGTTACCGGGGGGCGGATCGGGCGGCACTGGCCGATATCGATCTGCACATCGAGGCGGGTGGTTTTCATGCCTTGTTGGGGCCGAACGGGGCTGGCAAGACCACCCTGTTCAGTTTGATCACCGGTCTCAGTCGCCTGCAGGAGGGGGGCGTCTCCATCGCCGGGCTGGATATTCAGCGCCAGCGCCTTAAAGCGCTCTCACACCTGGGCGTGGTGTTTCAACAGCCAACCCTGGATCTGGATCTGTCGGTGGAGCAGAATCTGCGTTACTTTGCCGCCCTCAACGGGCTCGGAGTCAAGCAGGCGAAACGACGCATTGCCGAAGAGTTGGCGCGCTTCGATTTGACGGCGCAGCGCCGGCAGCGGATTCGTCAATTGAATGGCGGCCATCGGCGCCGGGTTGAGATTGCCCGGGCGCTGCTGCATGAGCCGCGGTTGCTGCTGTTCGATGAGGCGACTGTGGGGCTGGATGTACCGACCCGGCAGCAACTGGTGGATCACGTGCATCGGTTGTCGGAAGAGAAGCGCATTGCCGTACTCTGGACCACGCATTTGATCGACGAGGTGTATGAGACGGATACCGTCTCCCTGTTGGATAAGGGGCGCGTGGTCGGGCAGGGCACTTGTGGGCAACTGTTGCAAGCGCGCCAGGCAGACAATCTGAAGCAGCTGTTCGCGCAATTGGCGGAGCGCGATTACGCTGACCAGGCGGTGGCCCTGTGAACGGTTGGCGCGGTTATTGGATTCCGTTTCGCGGCATCGTCATGCGTGAGTGTTTGCGCTTTTTACAGCAGCGTGAACGGTTTTTGGCCGCCCTGGTGCGTCCGTTGATGTGGCTGTTCGTGTTTGCGGCCGGTTTCCGGGCAGCGCTCGGCGTCTCCATTATCCCGCCCTATGAAACCTATATCACCTACGAAACCTATATCGTGCCCGGGCTGATGGGTATGGTGCAGTTGTTCAACGGCATGCAAAGTTCGCTGTCGTTGATCGTGGACCGGGAGCTGGGCAGCATGCGCATCCTACTGCTGGCGCCGGCGCCGCGCTGGTTCCTGCTGTTCAGTAAACTGCTGGCCGGTGCGGTGGTATCGGTGTTGCAGGTCTATCTGTTTCTGTTCATTGCCTGGTTGACGGATATCCGCCTGCCGTTGCTGGGCTATCTGGCAGTGCTGCCGGCGCTAATTATTTCCGGGGTGATGCTCGGCTCATTGGGGATGCTGCTCTCATCCGCCATTCGGCAGCTGGAGAATTTTGCCGGTATCATGAATTTCGTCATCTTTCCGTTGTTTTTTCTCTCCTCGGCCCTCTATCCCATCTGGAAGATCGGTGAAGCCAGCCCGTTGTTGGAGCAGGTCTGCCGCCTCAATCCGTTCACCTATGTGGTCGAATTCATTCGCTTCAGCCTTTACCTGGAGGTAGACAAGCTCTCGGTAGCGGTGGTCGGCGTGTCGCTGGTGCTGTTTTTGGCACTGGCGGTGTGGCGTTTTCAGCGCACTTGACGGCGAATTTGAATGATCTGATAGCCGGCGGTTCCTACTTAAGTCTTATTGAGAGTGACCGGGTGGAACGCCTATAAATAGAGCCAATTTCATCACAACAGGACCGGGAAAATGAAACACCGCGTGCTTCTCTTCATCACTTTCAGTCTACTCTCGATCAGTTCAATGCAGGCCGCGTTTGCCATGAACGACAATGCCACCAAAGAGGCCATGGTTGCCGCCGGTAAGGCTGCCTTTACGCATCGCTGCAAAGCCTGTCATTCGCCGGATTCTGCCACTAACTCCTTTGGTCCTTCGCTGAGTGGTGTGGTGGGGCGGCCTGCCGGAACCTTGCCGCGTTTTGTCTACTCGAGAGCCATGCAGAAGGCGAAGATTGTCTGGACCGAAGCGAACCTGCGCAAATGGATCGCCAACAATGAGAAGCTGGTGCCCAATACCCGCATGCGCCATGTCTCTATCACCGATGTGACGGAACAGGATTTCTTGATCGAGTATCTGAAAAGTCTGAAATAAAGCACCGATATGCTTCAGGTGGGGCGGTTTGGCGCCCCATCCTGACAGTCCGCCTCGTTTTATTCTCTTGTGATCCCGTTTTAGGTGCCCACTATCCGGGTGCCTGATCCGTTCTGTTTAGCCCCTTCAAACCATTGAAACCAGCGGCTGGTATAACTCGCCTACGACACGTACTTTCGCCACTCACCTGGCCGACCGAGCCCTTGATTTGCGTGTAGCGTGACCCCAAATTTACCGATGACCCATGACGGCCGCCACTTTTCATCGTGGCGTTTTGTTGTGGAGCAGCGATGAAAACGCCGTATACGGCGCTTTCCGCTGAACCGGGTATCGCAGGGGCGTTTGGGGCATTTCGAACCGATAGTCAGGAAATCCTTTGACCCGTTGACAACTGTGTTAGAATCCACAGCGATTTTGTTCCCCTAACGTTTCAGGGTGTTTGAGTTCTCAGGAGTAAAATGCATGCCGATCTATGAGTACCGTTGTGAAGCCTGCGGCCATGAGCTGGAGGCGATGCAAAAGATGAGCGACGCGGCGTTGACCGACTGCCCGGAATGCGCCAAGCCGACTCTGAAAAAGATGATCTCTGCCGCCGGTTTCCGCCTGAAGGGACAGGGTTGGTACGAAACCGATTTCAAAAGTGGCAAACAGAAAAATCTGCACAGTTCGGAGAAGGCGGATGCCAAACCGGCACCGGCCTGTGCTAGCGGCGGTTGCGGTGGTTGTGACGCCTAACTGCCTGCTATGAAATTCATTCGCCGCTACCTGGTAGCAGGCCTGCTGGTCTGGGTGCCACTCGGCATCACGTTGCTGGTGGTGCGCCTGCTGGTACGCTGGCTGGATGGGACCCTGCTGCTGATACCGGCGGCGTACCGGCCGGAGAATCTGTTGGGATTCTCTATTCCGGGGTTGGGGGTGGTGGTCTCCATCCTGATCGTATTTGTCACCGGCGTATTCGTCGCCAATCTGTTTGGACGTTCGCTGATTTCGGTCTGGGAGCGGATGCTGGCCCGCATTCCGCTGGTTCGGTCGATCTATTCCGGGGCCAAGCAGCTGGCCGAAACCATGTTCAGCGAGGCAGGGCAATCCTTCCGCAAGGTGTTATTGATCGAGTTTCCACGCAAGGGGCTATGGACCCTGGCGTTTCAGACCGGTATCGATGTGGGAGAGGCCCAGAACAAGACCGGTCGCGATGTGATCAATGTCTACGTCCCGACGACCCCCAACCCCACCGGTGGTTACTTTGTGATGGTGCCGCGGGAAGATGTGGTGGAGCTGGAGATGAGCGTGGACGATGGCCTGAAAATGCTCATGTCCATGGGGGCCGTGGTGCCGCACCCGCAAAAACCGGCCCTGCAGGAGGCTGGAGAAACCGCCTGATTTTGCTTCCGCCCCTCAATTAATTGGACGCGGTGCTTGCACCGGCAGGGTCCAAACCTTAAAATTTCCTGTTTTTCTCGTCGGGCGAATTTCTCGCCCGAAATCAGTCAGTAACGGTAATTTCGAGTATGCGCACCCACTATTGCGGTCATATCAACGCCTCTCATATCGACCAAGAGGTCGAAATTTGCGGTTGGGTTCACCGGCGGCGTGATCATGGCGGTGTGATTTTCATCGATCTGCGGGATCGGGAGGGGTTGGTCCAGGTGGTCTATGATCCTGACCTGCCGGAGGTCTTTTCAACGGCCGAGCATGTGCGCAATGAGTATGTGCTGAAGGTGCGGGGACGGGTACGTGCCCGCCCGGAAGGCACAGTTAATCCCGACATGGCGACCGGTGAAATCGAAATTCTGGGCCTGGGCCTGGATGTGTTGAATCGTTCCGAGACCCCGCCATTCCAACTGGATGAGCATGAGCGTGTCTCTGAAGAGGTACGGTTGCGCTACCGCTATATGGATCTGCGCCGGCCGGAGATGCAAAAGCGTATTATGCTGCGCGCGGCGGTTACCCGTGCGCTGCGCAGCTATCTGGACGACAACGGCTTCCTGGATATCGAGACGCCGATGCTCACCAAGGCGACGCCCGAAGGCGCGCGCGATTACCTGGTGCCGTCGCGAACCCATCCGGGTCACTTCTTTGCCCTGCCCCAGTCGCCCCAACTGTTCAAGCAGTTGTTGATGATGTCGGGTATGGATCGCTATTATCAGATCGTACGCTGTTTCCGGGATGAGGACCTGCGGGCCGACCGTCAGCCCGAATTCACTCAGCTGGATATCGAGACCTCCTTTATGAGCGAGTCCGACATCATGGACTCGATGGAGGTGATGATCCGTGGTGTGGTCAAGCAGGTACTGAATGTCGAGCTGCCGAATCCGTTCCCGCATATGACCTATCACGAGGCGATGCGCCGTTTCGGATCCGATCGTCCCGACCTGCGTTGTCCGCTGGAACTGGTGGATGTGGCGGATCTGATGGACGGGGTCGACTTCAAGGTGTTCTCCGGCCCGGCCAAGGATCCCAAGGGACGGGTAGCGGCCCTCTGCCTGCCCAAGGGTTGCGAGTTGACTCGCAAGGAGATCGATGAATATACCAAGTACGTCGGGATCTACGGCGCCCGCGGCCTGGCCTATATTAAGGTCAATGACTGGTCTGGCCAGGGGCGTGAAGGCCTGCAGTCGCCGATCCTCAAATTCCTGCCGGATGCGGCCGTCGACGGTATCATGCAGCGCACCGGCGCGCAGGATGGCGACCTGATCTTCTTCGGTGCGGACAAGGCTTCCGTGGTTAATGAAGCGCTGGGCGCTTTACGGGTCAAGTTGGGCGAGGACCGCGGACTGATGCAAGCCGGCTGGTTCCCCGTCTGGGTGGTCGATTTCCCGATGTTTGAATGGGATGACGGCGGTGCTCGCTGGAATGCCCTGCATCACCCCTTCACGGCACCCAAGGAAGATCAGATCGATCTGCTGGAGAGTGATCCCGGTGCTTGCCTGTCGCGCGCGTATGACATGGTGTTGAACGGTACCGAGGTGGGAGGCGGCTCGATTCGTATCCACACCAGTGCCGTGCAGGAAAAGGTGTTCCGGCTGCTCGGCATCGGTGAGGAGGAGGCCGAGGAGAAGTTCGGCTTCCTGTTGTCGGCGCTGAAATATGGCTGTCCGCCCCATGGTGGTCTCGCTTTCGGCCTGGATCGCCTGGTGATGTTGTTGGCGGGCGCCAGCTCGATCCGCGATGTGATGGCTTTCCCCAAAACCCAGACCGCCGCCTGTATGCTGACGGCGGCTCCCTCCGAGGTGAGCTCCGCGCAGCTGCGTGAACTCTCGATCCGAGTGCGCACGCCGCAGGTGGAAGAGAAGGGCTAATCATTTGTCGTGCCGGATCCGCATCGCGGGTCCGGCCGCATGCCACTTGTTCACGGCTCGCCTCTATTCGAGCGACAATCTTTGGCGGTGCTAAAAAGTGACCAGGTGAAACGGTGAAATCATCCTATAAACGCCCCGAATCGGTATTGGTGGTTATTTACACCGACCAGGGCGACGTGCTGATGCTCAACCGGACTCAGCCCAAGGGGTTCTGGCAGTCGGTTACCGGCAGCTTGAAGTGGGGTGAAACGCCCCGTCAGGCGGCCGAACGGGAACTGCTGGAAGAGACCGGGCTGCATCACCAGGGCCGGCTACAGGATGCCCGCCATACCGAGCGATTTCCCATTCTGCCGGCCTGGCGCCATCGCTTTGCCCCCTCGTCCCACTACAATCGGGAACATCTCTTCTATTTTCGCCTGCCGAATCGCCGACTGATCCGGCTCAATCCCCGGGAGCATAGTGAGATGCGCTGGCTGCCCGCCAGGCAGGCGGTCCGTCGGGCCAGTTCCTGGACCAATCGCGATGCTATTTTACGGCTCTTGCCGGGCTGAAGCTTTGTGGGGTGGGTGCGCTTATTGTGCCCACGCGGATGACTCGCGTTTGCCCAATCGATGTCCAGGGCAACCACAGGGGGTTGCCCCTACACCTCTACCCGCGATGACAGCCTGCCCTGTTGGCACCGATTCTGTCCCTCATAGCGTATCCGAAGCGTAGTCCGCCAGACGTGAACGCTCGCCCCGCAGTAGGGTGATGTGTCCACTGTGCTCCCAGTCTTTGAACCGATCGACGACGTAGGTGAGACCCGATGTGGTTTCGGTCAGATAGGGGGTGTCGATCTGCGCCACATTGCCCAGGCAGACAATCTTGGTGCCGGGTCCGGCCCGGGTGATCAGGGTTTTCATCTGCTTGGAGGTGAGATTTTGCGCCTCGTCCAGGATGATGTACTTCTTCAGGAAAGTGCGGCCGCGCATGAAATTGAGCGAGTGAATGCGGATGCGCGAGCGCAAAAGTTCGTCGGTAGCGGCGCGGCCCCATTCGCCACCCTCGGTTTGGGTCAATACCTCCAGGTTATCCATCAGCGCGCCCATCCAGGGCGTCATCTTCTCCTCTTCGGTACCGGGCAGGAAGCCGATATCCTCACCCACCGGAACGGTTACCCGGGTCATGATGATTTCCCGGTAGATATTCATATCCAGGGTTTGGGTGAGGCCGGCCGCTAACGCCAGCAGGGTTTTACCTGTGCCGGCGGTGCCAAGCAGCGACACGAAGTCCACCTCCGGGTCCATCAGCATGTTGATGGCGAAGTTCTGTTCCCGGTTGCGTGCCCGGATGCCCCAGACCGAGTGGTTGGCGCTACGGAAATCGGTGGCCATCTCGATAATCGCATCGTCACCGTCGCGGCGGCGGACGATCGCCTCGAAATTGGAATCGTCGTCCAGGAACAGGCACTGGTTGGGGTACCAGGATTGGGTATCTTCGCCCTTGATGCGGTAGTAGGTGCGGCCCTGCTCTTGCCAGGAGTCGAGGTTTTTACTGTGACTTTCCCAGAAGTCGGTCCGCAATTCCGCTTCGCCGCTATACAGCAGGTTAACGTCGTCCAGTACCTGATCGTTGTAGTAATCTTCAGCCGGTACACCCAGCACGGCGGCCTTGATGCGCAGGTTGATATCCTTGGAGATCAGTACGACATGCATGTCCGGATGGGTCTGCTGCAGGGTGAGCGCGGTACTGAGGATGTTGTTGTCCGGGGTGTTGCCCGGCAGGGTTGCCGGCAGGTCGTTGGTCAGTGCCGTGGTCTGGAAGAACAGCCGGCCGCCGGTTGTTATCGTGGCACTTTTACCGTTTTGCGGTGCCGGCAGTGGCAGCCCGGCATCAATCTGTTGTTTGCTCGCGCCGCTCATCAGCTCGTCCAGAAAGCGGGATGCCTGGCGGACATTTCTGGCCACTTCGGACATGCCCTTCTTGCCCCTGTCCAGCTCTTCCAGTACCACCATGGGCAGGAAGATGTCGTGCTCCTGAAAACGGAAGATAGAGGTGGGGTCGTGCATTAAAACATTGGTGTCGAGCACGAACAGGCGGCGCTTCTCCTGATCATTCATTTGCGGCTTATCCTGCATAAGGTTGAGAGGGGTAGTCGGTCTCCGAAACAGCGTTCAATCAACGCTGGGCCGGTTCGATGATGGCATCCAGATTGATGGCGTCGCAGAACTCCATAAAGTCTTCCCGCAGGGATGCTATATGGATGTCTGCCGGAATACCCACGGTCATGTGGACCGAAAACATGATGGTACCGGTATGGGGGGCCGCGTAGCTGGTCGTGGCCATGTCTTCAATATTGATCCGGCGCTGGGAAAAGAAGTTGGCCAGTTGATGGACGATGCCGGGATGGTCCAGGGATACCACGTCCACCACGTAGGGCAGAGACGGGTCGGATTTATCCCGTCCTTCGGTGCGTTTGACTATGATGGTCAGATCGAGCTGCTGTTCCAGGCTGACGATCGCCTCTTCCATCTTGCCGAGGGTATTCCAGTTGCCCTCTACCATTAGCAGGATGGCGAACTCGCCGCCGAGCACCGTCATGCGGCTGTCGGCGATATTGCAGCCGATATCCAGGATGGCCTTGGAGAGCTCATCAACAATGCCTGGGCGGTCTTTTCCCAGGGCGGAGATCACCAAATAGTTCTGTGTTGACATAGATAATCGTTACTCCTGTTATTTTATGCCCAGTGTAGCGTCCAGAAGGCCCGCTTGTCTTGCCCCTGATCGGAAATAACCGTTACGCCCTGCGGCATTTCGTTGGACTTGCTCGTACTGGATATGGGGCGCCGCCTGCTATCCCTATCGATATATTCGGAGCAGATTTTCTTGGCCAGGTGTCACGGCGCGTCGGTCTGTCTGCAGACTTAAAAGAAGCGGAATAACGCTATTCTCGGATATCTGCCTTGTCAGCGTCCAAGCCAGCGTTTTAGAATGAGCGATTAAGCCGGTAATTTGGAGTTTTCTCACATGTTTCAAGGCAGTATGGTAGCGCTGGTCACCCCGATGCGGGAAGACGGCAGCGTCGATGAGAGCAGCTTGCACGCCCTGGTGGATTGGCACGTGGAGCAGGGTACCGATGCCATTGTCGCCGTGGGTACGACGGGCGAATCCGCGACCCTGGATGAGCGGGAGCATTGTGACGTGATCCGTCAGGTGGTGGCATTCACCGACAAACGCCTACCGGTCATCGCTGGAACCGGTGCCAACTCCACTACCGAAGCGATCCAGCTTACCCGCTGTGCCAAGGAGGCGGGCGCCGATGGCTGCCTGCTGGTTACCCCTTATTACAACAAGCCGACCCAGGAAGGCCTCTACCAGCATTTCAAAGCGGTGGCGGAGGCGGTAGATATCCCGCAGCTGCTCTATAACGTGCCGGGGCGGACCGCTTGCGATATGTTGCCGGAAACGGTGGGGCGGCTCTCCGTTATCGCCAATATCGTCGGCATCAAGGAAGCGACCGGTGACCTGGACCGGGTGGCAACCTTGCGCAATCTCTGCGGAGAGGACTTTGACTTGATTACCGGCGACGATGCCACTTCCCGTGAATTTATTCTCCGTGGCGGTGTCGGAACCATCTCAGTGACCGCCAATATCGCACCGGCTGCCATGCACCAAATGATTGCCGCGGCGCGCCGCGGGGATGCGGAGGAGGCGGCACGCATCGATGCGCCGTTGGCGGCTTTACATCGTGATCTGTTCCTGGAGTCCAATCCGATTCCGGTGAAATGGGCGTTGGCGGAAATGGGGCGTATTCCCACAGGTATCCGACTGCCCCTGACTTGGTTTGCCGAGCGTTACCATGAGCAGTTGCGTCAATCCATGGTCTCGGCCGGTCTCATCTAAACGTCAGGTTACTGGCGACAAGGTTTTTTGATAACTATGGCTTTAACATCCCGAAACAAACTGGTCTTGCTCATGATGGCTCTCTTACTGGCAGGCTGTGGTGCCTTGCCGAGTATGGATGAGGTGTTGCCGGACCGTAAGGTGGAATACAAAAAGGCCAAGGACGCCGGTACCAACCTGGAGATTCCGCCAGACCTGACCAAGAGCACAATCAATGATCAGTTGGTTATCCCGGGCTCTTCGGGTGCCGAGGCGACTACGCTCTCCGGGCAGTTGGAGCGGGAACGCATCCAGGGCCGGGTGGCGACGCGTACCAGTGTGCTGCCCAAGATTGAGCAGATTGAGGTGATGCGGGATGGTAACCAGCGTTGGTTGCGCATTCAGGCCACGCCGGAGGATGTCTGGTACAAGACGATCGCCTTCTGGCAGGAGAACGGGATTCTGCTGGCGCAGCAAGACCCCACGGTGGGGGTAATGGTAACCGACTGGCTGGAAAACCGGGCCGATATCAAGAACGATTTTATTACCGACAAGATTCGTTCGGTCTTCGAAGGCGCCTATTCGGCCGCCACCCGTGACCAGTACCGCCTGCGCATCGAGCAGGGGACGACCTCAGGGATAACCGAACTCTATCTGACCCATCGTGGCATGGAGGAGAAGTATATCCTGGATGGCGGCGGTGATACGGAACGTACGGTATGGAATCCGCGACCGACCGATCACGGCCTGGAGGCGGAGATGTTGCGCCGCCTGATGAACTACATGGGTGTGGCTGATCAGCAAACCCGTCGCTCACTGGCCCAGGGTGGGGCCGCCCAGGCCCGTTCGAGACTGGTGCGCAACGGCGACGAAGTGCTGCTGTTGCTGGATGAAGAGGTCAACCGCGCCTGGCGTTTGACCGGTGTGGCGCTGGACCGGGTCGGTTTTGCGGTGGAGGACCGGGATCGCAGCAAGCGCATATACTATGTTCGCTATAACGATCCACTGAAAGAGGCGGAAGAGCCGGGGCTGCTCGACAAGTTGGCATTCTGGCGTGACAACGACAAGGATATCGACAAAGAGAATCAGTACCAGGTTGGGTTGGACGCCGATGGCAGCGGGACCCGTGTGGTGGTGCGCAACAGACAAGGTGTGCAGGAGAATTCCGAGACCGCGTTACGCATCCTGACGCTGCTTCACGAGCAGATTCAGTAAGGGGCCGGTCGGCTAGGACGGTGCGCTTTGCTTCGCTGGGCAGCGGCAGTCAGGGCAATGCTACCCTGATCGAGAGCGGTTCCACCCGACTGTTGCTGGATTGCGGTTTTGCCGCCCGGGAGGCGGAACGCCGCTTGGCGCGCCTGGGGGTATCGCCAGATAGTCTGAGCGCCATTCTGGTGACTCATGAACACCAGGATCACATCAAGGGGGTTGGGCCGCTGGCTCGACGTTATGCGTTGCCGGTGTGGATCAGTCACGGTACCTTCCGTCAGAACCGCTGCGGGGAGTTGCCTGACGCCCAGTTGATTCACAGTCATCAACCCCCCTTTCAGATCGGCTCGATCACCATACAGCCCTATCCGGTACCCCATGATTCGCGCGAGCCGGTGCAGTATGTCTTCAGTAATGACGACGTTCGCTTGGGTATTCTGACCGACGCCGGCTGCATCACCCCGCATATTCAGCAAGTCCTGAGCGGTTGTCACGCGCTGTTGCTGGAGTTTAACCATGACCCGCAGATGTTGGCCGAAGGTCCCTATCCGCCTGCTCTGCAGCGGCGAGTAGGTGGTCGACTGGGACACCTTAACAACGACCAGGCGGCTTCGCTGCTGGCTGAGTTGGAGCATACCCAGCTCAAACATCTGGTGGTCGCCCACGTCAGCGAAAAGAATAATCACCCCGAGAAGGTGCGGGAATCGATCCTTTCCCGGTTGCCACAGTTGGCGTCACGCCTTACCCTGACCTGTCAGTCTGAGGTGAGTCCCTGGTTCGAGGTGTGAGATATGAGTCTTAAGGCACGACTGTTCCCCCAGGAGCCCCGTTACCTGCCCGGTCAGCGCTGGCTCAATGTGCTGTTCAGGACCCTGCATCTGGTCGGCTTGGGAGGGTTGGGCGCGGGATTTCTGTATCCGGCGGCCGATCAGAGTTGGCAGCTCTATCTACAGATTACCCTGGTCTCCGGCGTCGGCTTGTCGCTGATCTCCATCTACTCCAACGGCATCTGGTTGATTCAACTGCGCGGTCAAGTGGTGTTTCTCAAGTTGGCGCTGCTGGCACTCATGACCCCCTTTCCCCAGTATCGAGCGGAGCTGTTTATCCTAATCATTCTGCTCTCCGGCTGGATTGCCCACGCGACGGCCCAGGTGCGCTACTACTCCCTCTACCACCGGCGTCGCATCAAATCGCTGGATTTCGATTGATCCAAGGTTGCGCCAGTTGGGGCGGCGCATTGGGTTCATCTGCCGGGAGACAGGTAGATAGGGGGATCGCCTAGCCAAAACCGTGCAGAAAAACCTCTGAGAGTGAGCCTTTCCAGGGCGGAAATCTTCTGCTTGTTAGAGTATCATTACCGATTTGATTTTCCGCCCAATCACAAGGTACCCCATGCTCACTCTTCGCGGTGCTCCAGCCCTCTCCGATTTTCGCCAAAACAAACTCGAACGTCGCCTTGCCGAAGCTGTCGGACGGCCGCTTGGCCTGTATGCCGAGTACATCCATTTTGCCGAACTCGACCAGGCGCTGGATGCGGATGAACAGGCGATTCTGGATCGGGTGCTGCGTTACGGTCCCCATCTGGCCGAACATGAGCCGGCCGGACAGCTACTGCTGGTGGTGCCGCGGCCGGGCACCATCTCTCCCTGGTCCACCAAGGCCACCGATATTGCGCACAACTGCGGCCTGGAGAAGATCGAGCGCCTGGAGCGGGGCATCGCTTACTATCTGACGGTTAATGAGGGCAGTGCCATCAGCGACCATGAGCTGCAGGCTGCCCGGTCGGCACTGCATGACCGGATGACCGAAGCGGTGTTCGAGGAACTGGAAGAGGCGGTCTGCCTCTTCACCAAGGCAGAGCCGCGGCCCTTCACCTCTGTGGATGTGGTCGACGGCGGCAAGCCGGCACTGGAAGTGGCCAATGGCGAGTTGGGTTTGGCGCTGTCGGCGGATGAGATCGACTATCTGGTGGAGAGCTTCCAGAGCCTGGGGCGCAATCCCACAGATGTGGAACTGATGATGTTTGCCCAGGCCAATTCGGAACACTGCCGGCACAAAATCTTCAACGCCGACTGGATCATCGACGGCGAAGCGCAGAGCCATTCGCTGTTCAAGATGATCCGCAACACCACCGATCATTCGCCGGAGAATGTGCTCTCCGCCTATAAGGACAATGCGGCGGTGATGTCTGGGCATTCCGGGCAGCGCTTCCTGACCGAGGCCGGCAGTCACCGTTACGTCTACAGCGCCGAACCGATCCATATCCTGATGAAGGTGGAGACCCACAACCATCCCACCGCCATCTCTCCTGACCCCGGCGCGGCCACCGGTTCCGGTGGCGAAATTCGCGACGAAGGGGCGACCGGCAAGGGCTCAAAACCGAAGGCCGGCCTGACCGGGTTCTCCGTCTCCAATCTGCGTATCCCCGGTGCCGAGCAGCCCTGGGAGCAGGACTTCGGCAAGCCGGAGCGCATCGTATCGGCGCTGGATATCATGCTCGAGGGGCCGATCGGTGGCGCCTCCTTCAACAACGAGTTCGGACGTCCCAATCTATGCGGTTACTTCCGCACCTTCGAAGAACAGGTGGCCGGTCCGGAAGGGCCGGAGCTGCGCGGCTACCATAAGCCGATCATGCTGGCCGGTGGTTTGGGCAATATCCGCGAAGCGCATATCGAAAAACATGAATTCCCGGCCGGATCACCCTTGGTGGTGCTGGGCGGACCGGCGATGTTGATCGGCTTGGGCGGTGGTGCGGCCTCTTCCATGGCCAGCGGCACCTCGGCGGAGGATCTCGATTTTGCCTCGGTACAGCGCTCCAATCCGGAAATGGAGCGGCGCTGTCAGGAGGTGATCGACCGCTGTTGGGCGCGCGGCGCGGAAAATCCGATTCTGTTTATCCATGACGTGGGGGCCGGCGGTATCTCCAATGCGTTGCCGGAACTGGTGCATGATGCCGGCCGCGGCGGCAAGTTTGAATTGCGCACCGTGCCTAATGATGAACCCGGTATGTCGCCGATGGAGATCTGGTGCAACGAGGCGCAGGAACGCTACGTGATGGCGATCGACTGTGCCCGCCTGGAAGAGTTTAAGGCGATCTGTGAGCGGGAACGCTGCCCCTATGCCGTGGTGGGCGAGGCGACCGATGAAGAGCATCTGTTGCTGGGCGACGCCCATTTTGAAAATAATCCGATCGATATCTCCATGCCGCTGCTGTTCGGCAAGCCGCCGCGTATGCTGCGGGATGTGAAACGGCGTCCGTTCAAGAAGCCAGAACTGGATTTCAGTGACGTGGATCTGGAGCAGGCGGCTCAGCGGGTGCTGCGTCTGCCGAGTGTCGCCAACAAGACGTTCCTGATCAGCATCGGCGACCGCTCCATTACCGGCCAAGTGGCAAGAGACCAGATGGTGGGGCCCTGGCAAGTGCCGGTGGCCGACCTGGCGGTGACCCTGAGCGACTACGTGGGCTATACCGGTGAGGCGATGGCGATCGGCGAACGCACGCCACTGGCGCTGATTGATGCCCCGGCCTCCGGGCGCATGGCGATCGGCGAGGCGATCACCAACCTGGCGGCCACTGCCATTGATCGCATCGGTGACATTAAACTCTCCGCCAACTGGATGGCGGCGGCCGGGCATACCGGCGAGGACGCCAATCTCTACGCCACGGTCAAGGCGGTGGGGATGGAGCTCTGTCCCGCCCTGGGTATCGCCATTCCGGTCGGCAAGGACTCCATGTCCATGAAGACGGTATGGCAGGAAGCGGGGGGGGCGCGTGCCATGACCGCCCCGCTGTCGCTGATCATCAGCGGTTTTGCGCCGGTCAGCGATGTGCGCCGTACCTTGACGCCGCAACTGCGCAGCGATCAGGGAGACAGTGATCTGATCCTGATCGATTTGGGCAAGGGGGCCAACCGGCTCGGTGCTTCCGCGCTGGCTCAGGTGTATCGCCAGGTGGGGCGCCAGGGGGCGGACTTGAACGATCCCCATGCCCTAAAACAGTTTTTCGCCACCATCCAGGACCTGAATCGTGATGGTTTGCTGCTGGCTTACCATGACCGCTCGGATGGCGGACTCTTCACCACCCTGTGTGAGATGGCCTTTGCCGGCCACACCGGCGTGACAATACGGCTGGATGATCTGGCAGAGGATGATCTGGCGGTGCTGTTCAACGAAGAGCTGGGTGCGGTGATCCAGGTACGCCACAGCGATACCGATGCGGTATTGAAGCAACTGCACGATGCCGGACTGGGCCACTACAGTCACTTGATCGGCACCTTGAACGGTAACGATCAAATCACCATCCAGCGCGGTCACCAAACCCTAGTGGAGTGGCCTCGCATCAAACTACAGCAGGTCTGGTCGGAGACCACCTTGGCGATGCAGCAGCTCCGGGACAATCCGGACTGTGCCCAGGAAGAGTTCGATCGGATCGCCGACGCCGACGATCCCGGCATACAGGTGAAGCTGAGTTTCGATCCGTCCGAAGATGTGGCGACGCCGATGATCAACCTTGGCGTCCGCCCGGAAGTGGCGATCCTGCGCGAACAGGGGGTCAATGGTCAGTTGGAGATGGCCAACGCCTTTCATAAAGCGGGCTTCGACAGTATCGACGTGCATATGTCGGATATCCTCTCGGGTCGCGTTTCGCTGGAGCGTTTCAAAGGGCTGGTAGCCTGTGGCGGCTTCTCCTACGGTGATGTCCTGGGGGCCGGCGAAGGGTGGGCCAAGTCGGTACTGTTTAATCCCCGGGCACGGGATCAGTTCCAGGCCTATTTCACCCGTGACGATAACTTCGCCCTGGGGGTTTGCAACGGTTGCCAGATGCTCTCCAATCTGCACGAGCTGATCCCCGGCGCGGAAAACTGGCCGCACTTCGTGCGTAACCGATCGGAGCAGTTCGAGGCGCGCTTCGTTTCTGTCGAAGTGGGTGAATCAGACTCCATCCTGCTGCAGGGAATGGCCGGTTCGGTGTTGCCCATCGCCGTGGCCCATGGTGAGGGTCGTGCCGAATTCCGCGATGCAGCGCATCTGGCCGCCGCCCAGTCTCAGGTGGTGATGCGCTATGTGGAAAACAGCGGTGAGGTAGCCAGTCGTTACCCGGCCAATCCGAACGGTTCGCCGCAGGGTATTGCCGGACTTACCAGCCGCGACGGACGGGTCACCATCATGATGCCACATCCGGAACGGGTAACCCGTTCGGTGCAGAACTCCTGGTATCCCGAGGGATGGGGTGAGGACGGTCCTTGGATGCGGCTGTTCCGCAATGCCCGTGCCTGGTTGGGATAAACGGGGAAACGCCTGCCGCGGGTTTCGGCTGGATTGCAGCCGTTTGCCGCGGTCTGTCTGATGTCGACATTCACGGCAGCGTTTCGGGCCTCGGTGCCGGTGATGTTCGGTTATGTGCCCCTCGGCATGGCTTTCGGTATCCTGTTTCAGGACCTCGGTTATGCCTGGTATTTCGCTCCCCTGATGGGGTTGACTGTGTATGCCGGTGCGGCGCAGTTTATGGCGGTGGGGTTGCTGGCGGCGCAGGCCTCCCTGTTTGAAGTGGCCCTCTCCACCTTTATTCTCAACTCCCGACACATGTTTTTCGGTGTGTCGCTACTGGGCCGCTACCGTGCCCGGGGCTTGAAAAAGCTCTATCTTATTTTTGGGCTGACCGATGAGACGTACTCCCTGATCACCGGCACCCATCCGCCGGACGGCCATGATGAGCAGCACTATTATCTGCTGATTACCGCCCTGAACCAGTGTTATTGGGTAATCGGTTGTGCGCTGGGCGCGCTGTTCGGGGCCAATGTACAGTTTGATACGACCGGCATGGACTTTGCCCTCACCGCCCTGTTCATGGTGCTGATGCTGGAACAGTGGAAGCGATTGCGTGAACCCTATCCCTTTGTGGTGGCCCTGTTATGTGGGGGGGCGGCGCTCTGGCTGTTCAAGGAACAGATGTTGCTGATCTCCATCGCTTTGTCGATTACGCTGCTGCTGTTGCACGGTCGCCGCGGAGAGGTGATGACGTGACCGATACCGGTTATCTATGGCTGGTCTTTCTGGTCATGACCGTTGCCACCTTCGTGACGCGGTTGATCCCGTTTGTGGCGTTTCGTGAGCGTGGAGATCACCCGTTGCTGATGTATCTGGGGCGCTACATGCCGCCATCCATTATGACTTTGCTGGTGCTGTATAGCCTCAAGTCGCTGGATTTGACGCAAGCACCTTACGGGGTCAACGAAATCCTGGCCTTGTTGCTGACGACCGCGCTGCACCTTTGGCGTGGCAATGCCCTATTGAGTATCTTTGCCGGCACGTTGTTTTATATGGCCGCCATTCAGGCAGTTTGGTTTGGCTAACTTTTCCCGGGGGCGATGCTCAATCGCTTTCAACCCGCACCGCCAAGACATCGCAGGGTGCTTGATGGAGTACGCCGTTGGCGGTTGAGCCGAGCAGTAGTTGCAGGCCGTGCCGACCGTGGCTGCCGAGGATAATCAGGTCTGCCTCAAGTTCGCCAGCGACACGGATAATCTCTCGTTTGGGCGTGCCGATTTCTACCTGAAAGCCGGCGTTGGTGAGGTTGTGCTGTTCGAGCATCGCCTGCAATTTCGTTTCGGCCTGCTTGGCCAGCCGTTGATCCAGGTCGAGGTCTTCGGGGAGCGGGATCTCGCCGGTATACATAGCGCCGGTATACTCCACTACGTGAATCAGTGTCAGGCGACTGTCATACAGTTTCTGTAGTTCCAATGCCTTGACCATGACCGATTCGAACTCATTGGAAAAGTCTGCTGCCACGAGTATGTGTTGATAACTGGACATGAGTTTGTCTCCTGCGCTCTGCTGTCTTCATTATGGTGCGCTCAGGCCTTTTTTTCCAGATTTACCTGCGACGCGGACGAGTTGCAAAGGTGGGTTTGTAGCAGATCTGACAGCCGGGGTGTGGTGCGGGATAGCCCCTCTGGCGGGCCGAGGCTTGCCTGTACCGGGAATATTCCGTAGTCTCAGACCACTATCCCTGAAGGATTTTTGCATGTGGCGTCGGCTGTTGTGGTTATTTCTGTTGCTGCCGCTGGTTTCAGTCCCGCTACGGGCCGAAGACCAGTTGATCCGGATTGGCGTACTGAGCCATCGGGGTTATCAAGCCACTTATGATGCCTGGTCTCCAACGGCCACCTATCTGAGCCGGGTCATACCGGGACATGAGTTTGAAGTGGTGCCGCTCGATTTTCCCGAGGTGGATCCGGCGGTCAAGTTCGGGCAAGTGGACTTTATCCTGGTTAATCCCGGTATCTATGTCAATCTGGAGGTGCGTTACCGCATCTCACGCATCGCTACACTGAACAATCTGGCGGGCGGTCATGTTAACAATGTGTTTGGCGGGGTGATCTTCACCCGTAGCGACCGCAGAGATATCAACACGCTGGATGATCTGAAGGGAAAAAGCCTGATGGCGGTGGATGTCACCTCTCTGGGCGGTTTTCAGATGGCCTGGCGCGAGATGCGCACCCGCGGCCTGGATCCTTACCGGGACAGCTCTTCTTTCTCGTTTGGGGGTATCCATGACGAGGTTGTACGTGCGGTACGGGATGGCCGGGTGGATGTCGGTACGGTGCGTACCGATATCCTGGAGCGCATGGCAATCGCCCACGAGATTAATCTTGAAGACTTTAAAGTGATCAATCCGAAGGTCAATCCTGGATTCCTGTTGAATCGAAGCACTCGTCTCTATCCGGAATGGCCGTTCAGTAAGGTACTGCACACCTCCAATGAATTGGCGCAGAAAGTGGCCGTAGCCCTGCTGAATATGCCGTCATCCCATCCGGCGGCGCGTGCCGGCAACTATGCCGGCTGGACCATTCCGCTCGATTATCAGTCGGTGCATGACCTGTTTAAAGAGTTGCAGTTACCGCCCTATGAGTACAGCGGACGGTTTACCTTGGCGGATGCGATCAAGAAGTATTGGTACTGGTTATTGATTGCACTGTTCTTCCTGGTTTTTATGTTATTGATGACCACTTGGGTATCGCGGCTCAACCGGGAGTTGAAAAAGGCCAAGCAATATCTGGAAAGGCAGTATGAGCTGATTTTGAACTCGGTGGCAGATGGTATTATCGGGGTCGATATGGATGGCAATACCACCTTCGCCAACCGGGCCATGACCCAGATTACCGGCTGGTCGCTCGCCGATCTGATCGGCCGCAATCAGCATCAGATCCTGCATCACACCCGTGCCGACGGCACCTCGCATCCGGCCGATCAATGCCCGGTATACGCCACCTGCCATGACCAGATTCCCCGTTATGTGGATGACGATGTGTTCTGGAAAAAGGACGGCAGCTGTTTTCCGGTGGAGTACTCCAGTACCCCGATCCGCGATGAGCAGTTCAAGACGGTGGGCAGCGTGGTGGTGTTTCGGGATATCAGCGACCGCAAACGCATCAGTGAAGAGGCGCGTCAGCACCAGGATGATCTGGCCCATGTGGCTCGGCTCAGCACCATGGGTGAGATGGCGTCCGGTATTGCCCATGAGATCAATCAACCGCTGACGGCTATTGCCACCAATGCGCATGCCTGTATCCGTATGTTGGAGAGTGGCCACAGCGAGACGGAACGGGTCATCGATGTAATGGAGCGCATCGGTGCCCAGGCGGCCCGGGCCGGAGAGATTATTCGTCACCTGCGTCAGTTCGTAAAAAAGGAGCAGCCGGAGCTAAGCCAGATCGATGTCAATGAAGTGATCAATGAAGTGATCACCCTGCTGCGCACCGAGATCAGGCGGGCCGGGGTTAAAGTGGTGTTGGATCTGGAGGATTCGATCGGTATGGTCTTGGCGCTGCATGTGCAAATCGATCAGGTGATACTCAATCTGGCCAGGAACGCCATCGAGGCGATGGATGAGGTGCCGGAGGGGGCGCGGGTGTTAAGCATCACGACGCGCAACGAACCGGAACACTACGTACGGGTTTCGATCAGCGATACTGGCACAGGGCTTGATCCGGCGGTAGCGGATCAACTGTTCAACCCCTTTGTTACGACTAAACCCAATGGGATGGGACTGGGTCTCTCCATCAGTCAGGGTATCATCGAGGCTCACAAGGGGCGCATTTTTGTCGAGTCTGGCGAGCAGAGGGGTGTACGTTTTGTATTCCTGCTGCCCACCTCAGAAGAAGAGATACAGAATCATGAATAAGAGCACCGTCTTTATCGTAGATGATGACCGGGAAGTGCGTGAGGCACTGCAGTTGTTGATGGAGTCGGTCGGCCTCCAAGTCGAGGTGTTCGATGCGGCCAACGCTTACCTGGAACAGTTTGACGCGTCGCGGCCCGGTTGCATCATTCTGGATGTGCGGATGCCCGGTATGAGTGGGCTGGATCTGCAAAATCTGCTCCTGGAGAGGCCACTTTGCCCACCCATTATCATTATCACTGGTCATGGCGATGTGCCAATGGCGGTACGTGCGGTACAGGCTGGTGCTGTGGATTTTATCCAGAAACCGTTTAATGATCAGGCACTGTTGGATAGTGTGCATCGGGCGCTGGAACGGGATGATCGGCAGCGGGGAGAGGCGACCCATATTGCTGAAATTAAACAGAGGTTGTCGCGCCTGACACCTCGCGAGCGGGAAGTGCTTGAGCTGGTCGTACAGGGGTTGCGTAACAAGTTGATTGCTGCGGAGCTTTCGGTAAGTCAGTCCACGGTCGAGGCCCACCGGGCCAAGGTCATGGATAAAATGGAGGCCAAAACGCTCTCTGACCTGATGCGGATGATGTTGACTATCGAATCCCAATAAATCGTCTATGCTTACCCTGATGCCTGTTCCGCCAGGGTGGTGGGACGCGATTAAGGAAAACCCCAATAATTGCTGCTGTATATTCCAATTTTAATCTTAATGCCCCCTTTCCATAATCAGGTACGTCCGAAAATCTGCCACGGTATGAGGATCCAGTCGCAAACCTGCCGACGGCTCTTGATATCGAGTAAAGCAATAAATCAGGCAGTATGACGACTCAACTGACCTCTTGTCCGATAAATGAACGTGCAGGGAAGCGCACAGGCTGACGTTCAGCTATTGGACAGGGGTCACTCTTCAGCATTCGCCTTAGGAGGAGATGATGAAAAAAACGGTCCGACTAGTTTCAACGCTGGTCATCATTACATCGGCAGCTTGGTTAACGGGCTGTACCGGAAAACCTGCAACGAAAGAAGCGCCCAAGGCGATGGCGGCCCAGGTTGATCCTGCCGTTATCGCCGAAGGTAAAGCGATCGCCACCAGCCGCAAAAAAGGCAACTGTCTCGCTTGCCACATGATTGACGATGGCTCCTCTCCCGGTAATATCGGGCCGCCGCTATTGGGCATGAAGGCTCGTTATCCGGACAAGACGAAATTGCGTGCCCAGATTTGGGATGCCACAGTGGCCAATCCTGAGTCAGCCATGGTGCCTTTTGGTCGGCTACAAGTCCTGACGGAAGCAGAGATCGATAAGGTCGTTGAATATATCTGGAGCCTTTAAGGCGACAGTTATGTACAACCTCGACAGATTATTTGTGGTTTAGGGTTTTGGGAAGAGAGACTATGAAAAAGATACTGATTACACTGATGCTACTGGCGGTCAGCACCGTTGCCGCACAGGCCGGTCCGGAAGAGGATCGTATGGCATTCATTAAATATTACAAGGCTAAATTCCCCGCCGTACCGATGAATGAATACGCCAACGGTGTATACGCCATCGATCCTGTTGGTCGGGAAAACTGGGAGGCGATTGAAGAGTTCCCGCCTTACGAGCCGTTTATCGATGCCGGTCAGGCGATGTGGGAGAAACCCTTCGCCAATGGCAAAGGTTATAAGGACTGTTTTCCAGACGGTCCGGCCATCGCCCAAAAGTATCCCAACTGGGATAAAAAGAAAGGCATGGTGATGACGCTACCGCTGGCACTGAATAACTGCCTGAAGGCCAATGGTGAAAAACCGCTTAAATATAAGAAGGGTCCGATCAATAACATCCTCGCTTACATCGCCTTCCAGTCCCGGGGTAAGGTGATCAATGTGGAGATCCCCAAGGACGACCCCCGCGCCATGGCGGCCTACGAGAATGGTAAAAAGTTTTACTTTACTCGCCGTGGACAGTTGAACTTCTCCTGCGCCAGCTGTCATCTGCAGAACGCTGGTATGCGCGTGCGTACGGAGATTCTCAGCCCTACGCTGGGCCACATCACAGGCTGGCCGGTATACCGCTCCAAGTGGGGGACAGTCGGCACATTGCACCGTCGTTTCTCTGGTTGCAATAACAATATTCGCGCCAAGGCGTTGAAGGCACAGGGTGAACAGTATCGCAACCTGGAGTATTTCCTCAGCTACCTGAGTAACGGTCTGGAACTGAACGGTCCGAGCGCCCGTAAATAGAGGATGTTCGGTAAATTCATGAACAGCCAATTAGAAAAACTGGAGAGGAATATGAAGATGAAATATCTACTCGCGACGCTGTTGCTGGCGCTGAGTCTGCTGGTCGGGGTATCGAGTGCCCTGGCAGGCGATATGAAGGCGGATGCTGCGATGGCGTCGGATGCGATCGCCAAGGCGGAAGCAGCACGCAAGAAAGCCGCTTCGGTGGATGGCGAATGGCGTGATACCGGCAAATTTATCAAGCAGGCGCAGGAGGCGGCCAAGGCCGGAGACTTCGCCAAGGCGGTCAAGCTTGCCAAAAAGGCGGAAAGCGAGGGACGGCTGGGCTATGAGCAGCAGATGTCACAACGCGAACTCAAAATACCCTCCTATCTGAAGTATTGATACGGATTAAACCGAAGGAGAGACATAATGAAAAATGGCAAGGTACTGATTACCCTGGCCCTGATCGGCGGCGTGGCACTTAACGGACTGGTGATGGCCAGTCCAAAGGCCAAAATTACCCCGGGAATGGAATCGCTGGATGTCATGCATAACGGTAAGATGGTGACCATTCGCCGTGTCGATGATCAGAACGCGAAAATACCCGAGTCCTATAACCATCCGTCACGTCACTGCCCCCCATTCTGCATTCAGCCGATGCACATCATTCCGGGTGTGGATACAGTGGGTGAGCTGGATGTTCTGGGCTACCTGAAACGTATCAGTAACGGTGATCGCAGTGTCATGCTGGTGGACTCCCGTACCCCGGACTGGACGCAACGCGGCACTATCCCCGGCGCGGTCAACATCCCCTGGGATAAGATCAATATCGATGTGGCGGGCAACTTTGAGATCGAGACCGAAGCGGCCACCCTGAGCGATATTCTGGTCAACAGCTTTGGTGTAAAGATGGTGGACGGCAAGTGGGATTTCCGTAATGCCAAGACCCTGGTGCTGTTTTGCAATGGTATCTGGTGTCCCCAGTCATCGATCAATATCAAAACCCTGACCAAGATGGGTTACCCCGCCTACAAGCTGAAATGGTATCGCGGTGGCATGCAGGACTGGGTGAGCGTCGGTCTCACTACGGTCAAACCCTGAGTACAAGTATCAAGACAGGAAACAGCTATGAATGAATTACGCAGATTGATAATCAAGGGTTCAGTGGCCGCTGGCACGCTGGGTGTTGCCATGGGGGCCGGATTGCTGGTGCCCGGGCGTGTGTTGGCCGCTTGGCCGGACAAGGCGTTTGGCCAAAAGAAAATGGAAGATGCGCTTGCCGCCCTGCTCGGGTCCGGTGAGATGACCGAGAGCGGGGAGATCAGCATCAAGGCACCGGAGATCGCCGAGAACGGTGCGGTGGTACCGGTCACCGTGACGGCCACGATGGCTGGAGTGGAGTCGATCACGATCGCTGCACCGAATAATCCGGCGCCGTTGGTGGCCAGTTTTGATCTGATGGACGGTGCCCATGGCTACGCGTCTACCCGAATCAAAATGGGTAAAAGCGGGGATGTGGTTGCGGTAGTGAAGG
The DNA here is from genome assembly GCF_050289425.1 of Sedimenticola sp. Lineage (NCBI taxonomy): Bacteria > Pseudomonadati > Pseudomonadota > Gammaproteobacteria > Chromatiales > Sedimenticolaceae > Sedimenticola > Sedimenticola sp. The sequence goes on from NZ_JBNKFS010000024.1 coordinate 50,325, forward strand.
CCGGAGGCAAGCTCTATACCGCCAAGAAGGGTGTCAAGGTAACAATCGGTGGCTGTGGCGGCTAAAACGCAGCGCCTATTCCGCAACAGAACAGCAGACACATAATTTTGAGGTGTAGAACATGGCAACAATCAAAATACGCGCGAAAGAGAAGGACGGGGTAACCACCGTCAAGGCATTGATGACCCACCCGATGGAGTCCGGTTTCCGCAAGGACTCCAAGAGTGGCGGCATGGTCCCGGCGCATTTTATCCAGGAAGTGGTGTGTGAGGTAGGCGGCAAGATGGTGATGAATGCCCACTGGAGTGGCGGTGTCTCCAAGAACCCTTACCTCTCTTTCAAGTTCGATGGGGGCAAGGGACAAACCCTGAAGCTCACCTGGACCGACAATAAAGGCAAATCCGACAGCGCGGAAGCGACCGTAGGCTGATCGGGTTTATCGGGAGGTTGCTGTGCGGGGTGGGTACCGTGCAGCCATGATTCGCGCCGTCGTGATTCGCCAGAGTTGCGACGGCGCCGAAGAATACAATACAGGCCAGGCCGAGCGTTGCTGACCGGAGCCTGACGGAAGGCTGATCTGACATGAGTATATCCAGACGAGAGTTTTTGCATTTGATGGGCATGGCCGGTGCGGCGAGCCTGCTGCCGGGTTCGCTGTATGCGACCGGCAAGCGTCCGGCGGATCTGTATGAGATCCCCCGTTTCGGCAATGTCTGTTTGATGCATATGACGGACTGCCACGCTCAGCTTAACCCCATCTATTTTCGCGAACCGAATGTCAATCTGGGGGTGGGTGCGGCGCTGGGGCAGGCGCCCCATCTGGTAGGAAATGCCCTGCTGAAACACTTTGGTATTGCGCCGGGAAGTGAAGCGGCCCACGCCTTCAGTTATCTCGATTACGACAGCGCCGCCCGCACCTACGGCAAGGTGGGCGGATTTGCTCATCTGGCCACCCTGGTCAAGCGTCTGCGGGCGGAGCGGGGCGAAGGTAACTCGTTGCTGCTGGATGGTGGCGATACCTGGCAGGGTTCCGGTACCGCCTACTGGACCCGGGGCAAGGATATGGTGGAGGCGTGCAATCGCCTCGGCGTAGATATCATGACCGGGCATTGGGAATTCACCTACCGGGATAGCGAGGTGGTTGAAAACATCGGTGCGTTCCAGGGTGAATTTGTGGCCCAGAATGTCAAGGTGACCGAGGAGGCGCTGTTCGACTACAAATTCAGCGACTTTGACGGCTTCAACGAAGACACCGGTCTCGCCTTTAAACCCTACACGATGCGCACGCTGAACGGTGTGCGGGTGGCGGTGATCGGCCAGGCTTTCCCGTATACCCCAATCGCCAACCCAAGCCGCTTCATTCCGGACTGGACCTTTGGTATCCAGGATGAACGGATGCAGGCGCTGGTGGATAAGGTGCGTGCCGACGAAAAGCCACAACTGGTGGTGGTGCTGTCCCATAACGGTATGGATGTAGATTTGAAGATGGCGTCACAGGTAACCGGTATCGATGTGATTTTCGGTGGCCATACCCATGACGGCATGCCGGCCCCCACAGTGGTGGAGAACGCCTCAGGCAAAACCTTGGTGACCAACGCCGGCTCCAACGGCAAGTTCCTCGGGGTGATGGATCTGGATGTGCGTAACGGCAAGTTGCAGGGCTACCGGTATCGACTGTTGCCGGTCTTCTCCAATCTGTTGCAGGCTGACGCCGAGATGCAGGCCTACATTGATGAGGTACGCGCCCCCTATCTGGCAAAACTGCAGGAACCGTTGGCGGTGGCTGAAGAGACCCTGTATCGACGGGGAAACTTCAACGGTACATTTGATCAAGTGATCTGCGATGCCTTGTTGAAGGTGAACGATGCGCAGATCTCCCTCTCCCCCGGCTTCCGCTGGGGCACCACGGTGATTCCGGGCCAAACCATCACCATGGAGCATGTGATGGACCAGACCTGCATCACCTATCCGGAAACCTACCGCCGCGAGATGAGCGGTGCCGATATCAAGGCGATCCTGGAGGATGTCTGCGACAACCTGTTTAATGCCGATCCCTATTTCCAGCAGGGCGGTGATATGGTGCGCCTGGGCGGTATGGATTACGTGTGCGATCCGAACCAATCTTTCGGCAAGCGTATCAGTGGCATGACGCTGGACAACGGGACCGCCATCGAGGCCGACAAGCAGTATATGGTTGCCGGTTGGGCTACCGTGGGCAGTCAATCGCCCGGCCGGCCGATCTGGGATGTGGTGGCGGATTATCTGCGTGACCAAAAACAGGTGAAGATCGGCAAACTCAATACACCGAGACTGGTGGGCATGACGGGTAATCCGGGGCTGGAGGCTTACCCCTCCTGACCGGAAGCGGATCGGACTATTTGATCATGCCGTAACCGTTGGCCATGAGCAGGGCCAGCAGCGGCAGGCAGAGTATCCCCGCCAGCTCCAGGCGGATAACCCGGCGCACCGCGGCCGGCACCGCTATCTGTTGCTCCGGATCACCCTTGCGGTGACGCAAGAAGAACTGTGTCGGGTAGGCCGATATCAAGCCGATCAGGATAAACAGGGTGTACTTAAGATGAAACACCCCGTTGCCCAGGTAGTAATCCAGCGGCTTGGCCAGCCAGAGCGTCAGGCTCAAACCACTCAGCAATACCACCAATGCCTCGATGCCTAACAGGATATCGATCCGCATCAAGCGGCGGATATCTGATCGGCTGAGCGTCGGAGCCAGTAACCGATGCTCCAGCAGGCAAGTGGCGAACAGGGTCAGTATGCCGAGAAAGTGCAGATACTGGGTGATCAGGTAGGCCATGGCCGATTCGGTCCCTGGTGGCGGAGTGTGCCCGTGCAGATTAGCAGATATGCCGCGTCTCATCTTCCCCATACCGGCAGGCCGGTATGGGGAATTGTGCATGGATTGAGCTGTCGTTGTTCACGTAAGATGGACGGACAACACGCTGACAGGTCGACAGGGAACATGATTAAACCGCTTTTCAGGCAAATTTCCATCACGCTGCTGCTATTGTTGCTGGTGGCCCTGGTGCAAGACGGCAGTCTGGATCGGATAGGCCATGAGCAGACCGAGGCGGGATTCAAGCGGGCGCTGCTGGTATTTGCTGTGAGTCGGGGGTTGAACGGGGTGATCTCGGTGGCTCAGGGTACCGAAGTGGCGGTGGAACCGGTGGGTATCGGCTTGAACTTTAAGCCGGGAGAGATACTGGATCCGATCAATGATCTGGTGGAGCGCTTCTCCTGGGTCATGCTGGCCAGCAGCGCCTCCTTTGGCATGCAACGCATCCTGCTGGATGTAATGGCCTCTCCTTGGCTGACATCGGGCGTGATATGGGCGGTTCTGGCGCTGTTGTGGGTCATCTGGTGGCCGGGCAAACGATCCCTCGGCGGAGTGGGTCAGTGGATTTGCCGTCTGGCTTTCGCCTTGTTGATCTTGCGCTTTTCCATCAGCCTGATCGCCATCGGCAGTGAACGTTTTTACCAGGCGTTTCTCGAGCCGCAATACAGCGAGTCGCGGGGCCAGTTGGAGTTGGCTGCCACGCATATCGGTGAAGTGAATCGTGAACTGCAGCCGGATCTGCCGCCAGCGGAGGATACGTCGCTGCTGGAGCGGGCCAAGCGGGTGTACGATTCCGCGACCAAGAGTATCGATCTGGAAGCCCGCATGGCGGCGTTTAATCAGGCGGCCGCCAATATCAGCGAGCACGCCATCAATATGATCGTGGTGTTTCTGATGCAGACCGTGCTGTTTCCGCTGTTTTCGCTGTGGCTGCTGTGGCAACTGCTGAAACGCGTGCTGCGGGCGCGTATGGGCTGGTTAAGGCACGACCCGCTGCCGCAGTCCGGCAACGAGGCGGCGCCCGAGTAAGTTATCTCAACTGCCGTGCAGTTCACGTGCCTGCAGGGTGTTTTCCAGCAGCGTCGCCACCGTCATGGGGCCCACTCCACCCGGTACCGGGGTAATCCAGGATGCCTTTTCGCTGGCCCCGGTGAACTCCACATCGCCACACAGGGTGCCATCTTCCAGACGGTTGATGCCCACGTCGATGACCAGCGCCCCTGGTTTAATCCATTCGCCCTTGACGAAGTTGGGCCGGCCGACCGCTGCCACCACGATATCGGCGTTGGCGATCTTTTCCGGCAAATCCTTGGTACGGCTGTGGCAGACGGTAATGGTGCAGCGGGCCGCCAACAGTTCCAGTGCCATGGGGCGGCCCACAATGTTGGATTGACCGATAATCACCGCATCCAGCCCTTCCAGCTTTTGCCCGGTGCGTTCCAGCATAGTCATCACCCCTTTTGGGGTGCAGGGGCGCAGGATCGGCATACGCAGTGCCAGACGGCCGACATTGTAGGGGTGGAAGCCATCCACATCCTTGGTCGGCAGAATACGCTCGGTGACGGTCTCCTCGTCGATCTGGGCGGGTAAAGGTAACTGAACCAAGATCCCATCCACATCTTCGCGGCTGTTCAGCTCGTCGATCTGGGCGATCAGTTCCGCTTCGGAAGTGTCCGCCGGGAGACGGCGCAGTTCAGAGAGAAAGCCCACCTCTTCGCAGGAGCGCTGCTTGTTGCGCACATATACCTGGGAAGCCGGATCCTCTCCCACCAGGATCACCACCAGACCCGGTGGACGCTCTCCTGCCTCGGTCATGCGGGATACGCGGGCCTTGATGTCGCGACGCAGATCGGCGGCGATAGCCTTTCCGTCAAGGATATTTGCACTCATGGGTGAGATTCCACTACAGTTTCAAAGGAAGGGGCGCATGATAGCGCGAATGCCTGGATTTTTCACCGCAAAGCGGCCGGTAAATGGGAATTTTTTCGTTGACTCGGTGCCGATGGCTGCGTATCATTCCGGCCTCTTCGCAAAGAGGCGGGGGTCCGGTATCGGGGTATAGCGCAGTCTGGTAGCGCGCCTGCTTTGGGAGCAGGATGTCGGGAGTTCGAATCTCTCTACCCCGACCAATTTTATCGATCATGCGCCCGTAGCTCATTCGGATAGAGCATCGGCCTTCTAAGCCGAGGGTAGCAGGTTCGAATCCTGCCGGGCGTGCCAAGTTCTTAACAGTTTATGGTGGGCGTAGCTCAGTTGGTAGAGTCCCGGATTGTGATTCCGGTTGTCGTGGGTTCGAGCCCCATCGTCCACCCCATAAATTGGGCCATTAGCTCAGCTGGTAGAGCAGTGGACTCTTAATCCATTGGTCGTAGGTTCGAATCCTACATGGCCCACCAAGTAGTAATGAAACCCGGACACAGCGTCCGGGTTTTTTGTTTTCAGATGCCTCTTCGAACCTACGACTTCAAATAAACTTGGTTCGACAGTGCAGCGAAGCGAAGCTGCAAGAGGTGGCGCAGCCGCCGAGTCATCCTACATGGCCCACCAAGTAGCAATGAAACCCGGACACTGCGTCCGGGTTTTTTGTTTTCAGATGCCTCTTCGAACCTACGACTTCAAATAAGCTTGGTTCGACAACGTAGCGAAGCTGCAAGAGGTGGCGCAGCCGCCGAGTCATCCTGCCCACCAAGCTGTAGCAAAGCCCGGACCCTGCGTTCGGCTTTTCTGTTTATGGAGGAACTTATATGGCGAAGTACAGGGATGTGCGGGGAGGATTCGTTTTTAGATGCCTACCTCTAACCTACGATTTCAATTAGCGTGTTGGATTTTGTCGTGACTGGCCGGCTACCTATTAGGAACTAGGATTTTAGGCTGGCGTCGTTCTTGAGCTTTTTGCTAAGCCAATTAATCAGTTCGTCAGCGGGGACTGGCTTGGAGAAATAAAACCCCTGCAGGTACTGGCACCGCTTATTGATGAGAAAATTAGCCTGCTCAACAGTTTCCACACCTTCGGCCACAACTTGCAAACCGAGACTGTCGGCCATCGCCAGTATCGCCACGACGAGAGAGGCGGCGTCGGCGTCATCCGTAATATCGCCGATAAAGGAGCGATCAATTTTCAGGATATCAATGGGGAAACGCTTCAGATAACTCAAGGAGGAGTAGCCGGTCCCAAAGTCATCGATCGACAGTGAGATGCCGAGGTTTCGAAATGCTTTCAGCCATGAAATGGCCTCATTGCTGTGCTCCAACAGTACCCCTTCGGTAATCTCCAGTGTAATACAGCTAGGTGGTACACCGGTCTCTTTAAGAATGGTGGCCATATCCCAGTGGGTAAAGCCGAGTTCTCTTTGACGTCCGGAGAGATTAATTGCCGCATCGATCAGATAACCGGCGTCATGCCACTCCTTTATCTGTAAGCAGGCATTCCGGACGACCCATTTCCCGATCGCGTGGATCAGTCCGGTCTCTTCAGCGAGCGGCACAAAGAGATCAGGCGAGATATAGCCCCGAGTGGGATGTTTCCAACGCAGTAACACTTCAACTTTGGTGGTACGGGCATCCGTTGCCTGTACGATCGGTTGGTAGTGGAGTTCCAGTTGATTCCGTTCCAATGCCCGTCGCAGATCCTGTTCCAATTCAACCTGATCTTTCACCTGTTCCTGCATGCCAGGAGTGAAGAATTGATAGCGGTTGCGGCCGGCATCTTTTGCACGGTACATAGCCATATCGGCGTTGCGAAGCAGGGTGGCGGTATCTTCCGCATCGTTCGGGTAGAGCGTGATGCCGATACTGGCGCCGATAAATATTTCGCGCTCTTGTAATAGGAAGGGTTGTGAAAGCTCTTGAATAATCTTATCCGCCACAATGGCTGCCGCGTTTACTTCAGTGATGTCCTGTAACAGGATGACAAATTCATCTCCACCAAAGCGGGCTACGGTATCCGCCTCTCTGACACTGGTGTGGAGTCGTTCGGCGACGGCGTTCAGCAGATCGTCACCGACCGGATGTCCCAGCGTGTCATTGACGGACTTGAAGCGGTCCAGGTCGATAAACAGCATGGCAAGCATCCATTTTTCACGGCGGGCAGAGATAATCGCCTGATCCAGGCGGTCAAACAGCAAAAATCGATTGGGAAGCCCGGTGAGGGCATCAAAATGGGCTTGTCGGCGGATGTGTTCTTCATCTTGTTTGCGGCGAGTGATGTCAGAGAAGACAGCAATATACTCTTTAATGTTGTCGTCGTTATCCTTGAGGGCAACGAGTGATAGCCATTCCGGAAACACATTTCCGTCTTTGCGCCGGTTCCAGATTTCGCCTGACCAACTGCCTCTTTCGCGAAGTTGCTTCCACATCTGTTGATAAAATGATTTGTCATGCCGTCCGGAGTTGAGGATGGACGGGTCACGGCCGATGACCTCTTCAGCCTGATAACCGGTGATTTGGGTAAAGGCCGGATTGACGGTTTTGATTCGGTTGTCTTCGTCGGTGACCATGATGCCTTCCGAAGTGGTCTCGAAGACCGTGGCGTTCATACGTAGCTGATCTTCTGCTCGCTTGCGGTCAGTGATATCTTCTTTCACCGCAATAAAGTGGGTAACTGAACCATCCTCTCCCCGGATGGGGGAGATGGATGCGGATTCCCAGAAGATGCTGCCATCTTTACGCTTATTGTGGAATTGCCCGCGCCACTCCTTGCCGGATTTAATGGTATCCCATAGATGTTTGTACTCTTCCTGTGATTTGCTACCTGACTTGAGGATCCGGGGATTCTGGCCGATGGCCTCTTTGGAGGTATAACCGGTGATCTGTTCAAACCTTGGGTTGACGTACTCGATGGTGCCGTTAGTGTCAGTGATGATCACTGAGGCCGGGCTTTGCTCTAATGCCCGGCTGAGCTTTCTCAACTCAATTTCAGACTGTTTGGACTGGGTGATGTCTGTTCGGACACAGACGGTTCCGCCATCACCTGTTTGATTGTCGCTGGCCATATACCAGCGGCTTCCTTCCAGCTGTTGGAGATAAGTCTTTTCCCTTGGATCGATTTTTCCCGACAGATTGGCGATGTCAATGGTATTGACGATATGTTTGCTGTTTTCAGTCTCAATGGTGTTTGCCTGTGCGCCGGGAAGTAGGTGGCCCTTCAGCCAGGGGTAAAACTGACTCCATCTCTGATTATGAACGACTAACCGACCACGTTTATCGAATAGGGCAAAGGCTTCAGATAGACTTTCCACCGCGTCATGTAACCGGCCCCAGGCTTGCTCTGCTTTTTTTCTCGCGCTATCCAGGCTGCGCAGGACCTGAGTGAGTGCAGTCAGGGAGAGGAGGGTCAGTGCCAAGAGAATGAAGCTGAAATTTTCGGCCCGTTTGAGACTTTCAGCGTAGAAGTTGTCGTACTCGCTGGAAATCTCCTCGAAATATTTTCGGCTGGGTATTTTGATATATTGCTTTTTTAACTCCACCAGGAAGTTCAGGTGTTTTATGGTGGCGTTGATATGGTGGAGAATATTGAATAGGAGATCGTGTTGTGGCTGTTTGAAGCTGACCTCTATAGTCAATAGTTCCAACTTACTTTTTATGTTTTCAAGCTCGGAGTGGCTGGTAAATAGCGTATACAACGCGATGTGATTCAGTAACTCGGTAATCTCTGTTTTTATTTCGTCATTGGTATCCTGTACCTCGCCAATCGCCGTCGGTAGATATTGCAATCCATTTTGGACTACTGCTGCACGGGATTTGATGCGTTCCATGACTTCGAGTTTTTGTTGTATGGTTTTCCAATAGGTGTCAATGGCACGGCTGATTTTTAAATTGGTCGACTTGAATGGGCTGCTCTGCGGGTCGCTGATCACTTCACCCAAGCGGATTAGCTGCCAACGCGTTTCAACCAACGAGTCATAATGCGTCAACTGGAAAGAGATAACCTTCATCACTTCCTGATCAAGTGCGGCTTCCTTATCTTTAAGGTGCAGTAGAAGGTCTGTCGTCGCGGTGTGTTGTTTGATGTTCACTGACCGCGTCTGTACGAATAGGACGACAGCGATGAAAATGACCAGGACAAGGAAAAGGGATTTTATTCCGCTAAACTTCGTGCTCATGGCTTCACCAATTGCGGGTGCGTGCCGACAAGACTTTTTAGAAAAGCCGCTATAGCGGAGACGTCTTCGTTCGGGATTTTTCGCCCAAGTTGATAACGCCCCATAATTTGTATGGCTTCTTCCAATTTGGAAACGCTGGCGTCATGGAAGAAAAATTTCTGCAAGGCCGCCAGGCGTAGGCTGGGTACTTTGAACAGGTGACGGTCATCGTCTATCCCGGAAACCTGATAACGTCCGAGATCCGCCTGGGTTAACTCGTCACCCCGGTCGCTAAAGTAATTGCCGATGGCTCCCATGTAACCGTACATGTTACCGCCGACATTTTTCCCCTGGTGGCAACTGGTACATCCATAATCCTTGAATAGCAGATAACCGTTTAGTTCCAGTTCACTGATTGCCGTCTCATCACCCAGCAGCCAGCGATCAAAGGGGGAGTTGGCAGTGATCAATGATCGTTCAAATGTGGCAATGGCATCGCGAATATTTTGTTCGGTAATGCCATCCTGGTAGATCTGGGAAAAAGCCGAGACCATTGCGGGATCGGCGTTGAGTTTGACCAGCACCTGTGGCCAGCTTGAGCCCATTTCAATCGGGTTGTTTATGGGGCCACCTACCTGCTCTTCCAGGCTGGCTGCACGGCCATTCCAAAATTGTACGAAATTGAATCCGCTGTTGTAGACCGTTGGGGCTTTTATGTCGCCGACGGCGCCACCGATTCCCTTGGAGCGGGGTTGGCCGTCAGAACCGTTGGTTTCAAGATTATGGCAGTGAGCGCAGCTGATACTGTCATCGGCGGAGAGGCGGACATCATGGTAGAGAATATTTCCCAGGTGAACCTTGCGGGAATCGAGTTCAATGTGCGAGGGTAACGGGAGTATCGGCTCATCTCTGGTGAGATGCCCGTCGGCCTGTACCAAAGGGATTGATACCAGTAGACCAACAGCAAACAGTAAACCTCGTAGAATCTGAATAACCATCTTGATTTTAAATACTTAAGTTTCTGCCTGCGCACTGACTATCAATATTCTCATTAACCTGTAGCGGCAATTTATCCCGGGCCTTTAGGTTCACTCATTATCCCTTGCCCATATCCGCAGGGAGTGAGAATTAAACCTCTTTTTAGCATGCGCTAGGGCTGGTGGGCTACCCAATCATTGGTTCGGCGCCACGGCTGTTCCACTTGCGCGCTCTCCTTAGGAGAGGGTTGCATCAGGCCCCAATGGGATTGATCTTCGTCTCTCAGAAAACCTGGTTCTATGGGCGTTGCTTGCGAAATAGTAGGGTGCGCAGTACTGTATTTCTGCTCAAAATTTCTGATTTTGATTGGGGGGTAAGATGCCGTGAATGATCAGCAAAAGAACTCGATGGGTAAGCGGGTGTTTGGCCATGGTTGCTTAACAGGGCGAATGGCTATCCTTTGTGCCAGCCTACTCTTTTGTGGCCAGGCGAATGCCTATGATGGTTGGTCGAGTGAATTGTCACATGCAGCAGGCGGCGCTGTAGTTGCCGGCGGAATCACGTTTTTGGCGGACAAGTACAGTTCGCATAGGGAAAATCGGGCGTGGATAGGTTTTGGTGTTAGCTCTCTGTTGTTTACCGCTGTGGAACTGACTACGCAAGGTAGCTCATATGGTAATCGGCTCGATATCGCCTCCCATGTGATAGGGTCTGCCGTCGGTGCATTTGCTACCGATAAGTGGATACTCAAGCCGGTGGTTAAACGCGAAAATGCCGTCAGCGCCTATTTTGGCGTAGAAACACGGCTCACCTTTTGAAGGTGTCGATATGACCTGATCGGATTGGTCGCAGGTTAGGTGTTTAATTTAAAAATCAGTCGAAGAGAAAAGCAGAAACCCGGACCCAGTTCCGGGTTTCTGTTTTCAGAAAGGGCATTCGAACGAGTGACCCATCAAACATTTTCAGGCTCTAGATGTGTTACTGGTATTGGACACTTAGTTCAAAGTTGTCAGCCGTCTGAACAGGTCGCCCCAACCGTGGGTGAAAATGACCAACAGGGGGATAATGGTGGCGAAGGTATAGAGTACATGGCGGATGCGTGCGTTGGCATGGTTCATCTCCATATAGTGATCAATCACCATACGGCCTTTAAATGCAATCAGGCCGGCTACCAACAGGGTTAACGGCCAGCCGGGGTGTCCGGTTTCGGCGAACCAGGCGCCGGCCAGCGTGAGGCCGATCAACAGTATCCAGATTTTTTCCGCATGGCCCATGATCACCTCAGTATGTAGAAAAAGGGAAAAATCACCAACCAGATTACATCCGTGGTATGCCAATAGACGGCTGCCGCTTCCAGGCCGCTATAGTCTCGGGAGGAGTAGATACCGCGACCGGTACGTAGCGCCACCCAGGCAAGTCCCAGCAGCCCCCAGAACACATGGACCAAGTGGTTGAGCGTGAGGTAGTAATAGACCGTGTAAAAGACGCCGGCCTGGCCGTCGACGCCGTGTGCAATGTTCCAGCGAATCTCGAAGAACTTCACCAGCGGATAGCCGCAGCCGAGTAGAAATGCCAACACGACCCAGCGCAGTGCCGTGGGGGAGGCGTCTTGTCGAATCGCGTGGACCGCTTTAACCATGCAGTAGCCGCTGGTGAGCAATAACATGGTGATGGTCACGCCGGCCAGGGTGAGCAGTTTATCCGGACCGCTCTGAAACGCCTCAGGGTGATGGACCTTGGCGACAAAGTAAACGATGAACAGCAGCAGAAATTCCACCAGCACGCAAAAAATCCCGACCCAGATGCCGCTGTTTCCAGGCACCCTGTTATCTGTGTCAGAGTCGATGTCTGTCGGCTCGGTTAGCGGTTCTGTCAAGGAGGGGTTCATGCTGTCCATTATTCATGAAGGTGATTTGGGCGATATGATGAAGGTCAAGCCGAGGAGGCGTGGTAGTCCTCTTACGCGGAATGACAGGCCCAGAGGGGGTATCCGAATATCTCTGGATGGCGTTCTTAGAAGAGCTTCATATAATTGGTGTAAAGTGGACTATCGATTGGAAAGTAGTCGCTTATGGCGGCCACGTAACGGTCGAACGGATTTATCACCCGGCCGATCTGTTTTCTTTGCTGTTTGGGTAGGTCGTAGCTGTTGAAGCGTACGGTGAAGGGTACCGGGTAGTCGGTGCCGAACAGGAGCTTGTCGTGCACCTGGGTCTGTTTGGATAGATGCCTCAGCGCCCGTGCCCGCATCGGCGCCAGGATGGCCGAAATGTCGGCATACAGATTGGGGTGTTGCGTCAGCATCTCCAGCAACTGGAAATAGTCCCGGTCGAAATGGGCGGGGTCTTTTGAAAGGTTGCGCCAGAATCGGAGCTTGTGGTTCAGCCGTCCCAGGCCCATGTGCGCGGCGATCACCTTGACGCCGCAGGCCAGGGGCAGGTCGAGCATGCCGATCCCCTCGAACTGGCTGAAGGAGTCGATGCTGTACTCGCTGCCGACATGGATGATCAGCGGAATGTTGTGTTGCCTGATTTTTTCGTAGTAGGGGATAAAGCGCGGGTCGTTGAGATCTACGCCCCAATAGTTCTGCAGGAATTTGGCCCCGCGGCAGCCGTCTTCCATGTGACGGTCGATCAGCTCCAAGGCATCGGGGCGGCGAGGATTGATCGAGAAGAAGGGGATGAACTGGTCCGGATGGCGCCGGGCCACGGCAATGACATCCTCGCTCATGGCGCAAACGGTGCGGTCGCGGTCGATTTCACGTCCCCGTTCGTCCAGACGGACATCGACGCCGAACAGGCAGCACTTGTCAACGTGCTGTGATTCCCTGATCGAGGTCGCCATGGAGGCGACGTAGGTTTCGTAGGGGCGCTGCACCAGCTGTTTGGGGTCGGCCCCCAAGCTGCGGGCAAACAGCGGGATGGTGATCTTGTCATACAGTCGATGGAAGCTGACTGCGGGGTTCAGCAGATGGGTATGGATATCGACCGTCTTCATGCCGCCACCTCCGCCAGGGCGATCTCCCGGGCTCGGTTGAAATTACTTTTGCCGCTGCCCAGTTTGGGAATGGTCTCCACGGCCACCAGCTGGGCCGGCTTCATCAGCGGGTTGAGGTCGGTCTGGTTGATCAGCGTTTTCAACTCATCCTGAGTGATGTTGCCAGCAAACAGCAGGATCACTTTCTCGCCTTTCTTGTCGTCGGGCACCGTGGTGGCCAGGATTTCGGCATCCTCCGGTAGCCGGACGCCGATGGCGCCCTCGATGGCGCCTAGGCTGATCATTTCGCCGCCGATCTTGGCGAAGCGCGAGTAGCGGTCGACGATGGTGAGGAAGCCGTCGCTGTCCAGGTGCCCCTTGTCGCCGGTTTTGTACCAGCGGGTGCCGTCCATCTCCACGATCACTTCGGCGGTCTTCTCTTTGTCCTTGAGGTATCCCAGCATTACCTGGGTACCGCCGAACAATATCAGGCCGTCCTCGCCCGTCGGCAGCGGTGCCAGGGTGTCCGGATCGACAATGCGGAAGCTGCCGCCGGGCAGGGGCAGTCCCACCGTGCCCGGCCGGTTACCCTCCTGGACATGCCAGCCCTTCAGGTCCAGACGGTCGGGAATATTGACGCTGGCCACCGGCGTGGTCTCGGTGCTGCCATAGCCTTCGTAGATCTCCTTGTTGAACTTGAGTTTGAAGCCGTCGCGCACTTCCGGGTTGAGCCGTTCGGCCCCGGCGACCACCACCCGCAGGGAATCAAGCATCAACGGGTGGATGCGGCGGTTACGGGTGAATAGGCGCAGAAAGGTGGAGGTGCCGCAGAAGATGGTGGCGCGCTGGCGGGCGATCGCCTTGGCGATGGTGAGTGCGTCAGTGGGGTCGGGATGGCACACCGCCGGAATGCCCTCTACCATCGGCATGAGGCCGGTCACGGACAGGCCGAAGGCATGAAACAGCGGCAGGGTTGCCATCACCACGTCTTCATGTCGGGCATCCAACACGTCGGTGACCTGGCGTATGTTGGCCATGATGTTGTGGTGGCTCAGTACAACCCCCTTGGGGTCCCCTTCGCTGCCGCTGGAGAACAGGATGGCGGCCGGTTGTTGAGTGTCCACCGGCTTGCCGAACAGGCTGAACAGCAGGCGGGCCGGCAGTAGCCGGGCGGCGCCGATCAGACCCAGCTTGGCACCAGGGGTGATCGCCCCCTTCATCTCCTCCAGATGGTGCACCCGCACCCGGGACAGCAGCGGCTCCAGATCGATGCCCCGCTGTTGCAGTTTCTTCATAAACCGGCTGGAGGTGTAGAGGTTGCGAATCTCCGCTTTCTCGACAGCGGTCAACAGCGCCTCGGGACTGGCGGTGTAGTTTAGGTTGATCACGGTCTTGCCCTGCAGCAGCGCGGCCAGGTTGGTCATCACGCCGGCGCTGCTGGTGGGCAGCAGCAGCCCGATGTGTTGCTCCGGACTCTGCTTTTTGATCAGGCGGGACAGTCCGATGACGCCGGCGATCACCTTGTGCCCGGTCAGGGGGGAGCCGCCGCCGGCGTCGCTGAGACACACTTTCGAGCCCATCCGCTTGGCGCTGCGCAGCCAGGCCAGCGGGATGCTGTCCAGGGTGTGGGTGTAGTGCTCCCAGCTGGCGATGGAGAGTTCGAACACCCGCTGTTTGAGCTCCTCGGCCGGCGTGTCCATCGGTAGCGGCTTGCCGAAGGCGACGATGACGTTACCCCTAAAACCGTTGTTGCGCAGCTCCTGCAGTTTTTTGCTGGAGCGGGAGAAGCGGCTGCCCCAGAGGCCGCGTAGGTAGAAGGGCAGAATAATGCCTTCCACATCTTCAACGCAGCGCTCGTAGCCACGCTTGAACTCGCCGAGTTGACCGTTACGGCTGATCGCCCCCTCGGGGAACAGGCAGACCACTTCGCCGGCGTGCAGCAGGGCATTGATGGTTTCCAGCGCCTCTTTGCTCTGGCCGCTGGCAATCGGCACCACGCCAAACAGATCCAGGAACCATTTGATGTACCAGCGTTGGTAGATGGATCGCTCCATGACGAAACGCACCGGCCGGGGGCAGGCGATCTGCACCATGGCCCAGTCCAGCCAACTGATGTGGTTGCCCAGTAGCAGCACGCCGCCCTGGCCCGGCAGGTTTTCGAAGCCGATCACCTCAATGCGGTGGGTGCTGGAGAAAAGGCGCGCAATGACGAAACGCACCAGCGATTGCGGCAACTGATAGGTGGTGTAGATCGCCCCGAGCAGTGCCGTCAGCGTGAGCAGGTGGAACAGCCCCCGGGTACCCATGCCCTGGATCGCGAACAGTACGGTAAGGCCGAGAAAGCCGAGCATCACCAGGTTCTGTACCCAGTTGTTGCCGGCCAGCACTGTGCCCAGCTCCTCGTCCCGCGCATGGAACTGGATCAATGCATTGAGCGGCACGATAAACAGGCCGCCGGAGATGCCCAGTAGCAGGAAATCCAAGATCAACAGGTTGGTCGAACGCAGCTGCGGAATGAACGACAGGGTGACGACGATGCCGAGGGCACCGAGCGGGACCAGACCGGTTTCGATATAGTGCCTGGAGGCACGTCCGGCCAGCAGCGAGCCGATAATGATACCGATGCCTGTGCAGGCCATGATGCCCTGGATCACCACGGTGTTTTCCATGCTCAGGGACGCCTTGGCCAGGGCCGGAAACGCGGCCAGCACCACCTGGGAGATGCCCCAGAAAACCGACAGGCCGACGATGGAGAGCCAGATGGCGCGGCTACCCAACAGCTTGTTGAAGTTGTCCCGCAGGCAGTGGCCGCTGCGATAGCGCTGCCAGTCGAATTGCAGCGCGGGGGCTTCGGCCTGCACCGGCTGCAGGCGCAGGGTGAACAGGAATTCAATCACGGCACAAATGACCAGTACCCAGCCGATCGGCGCGATGGCCTGCAGCAGCTGCTGGCTGTTGCTGTATTCGATACCCGCCAGGCGCTGCTCGAACAGCACCGAGAAGACAAAGATACCCGACAGGATGGCTACGATGGTGACCGCCTGCACGATGGCGTTGGCGGTGGTGAGGTTCTCCTTGCCGGTCAGCTCCTTGATGTAACCGTACTTGGCCGGTGAGTAAAAGGCGCTCTGCACCGCCAGCAGAAAGGTCAGGCCAAAGGCAAGTTCAAACCAGCCCAGGTGATAGGAGAGCGTAACCAGCAGTGCCATGGCCACCGCCACCGCGGCGCTGACCTGCATCACCTTCGGTTTGCGGAATTTGTCGGACAGAAATCCAGCCGGGGTGAAGAGCAGGATAAACGGCAGCAGGATCAGCCCATTCACCAGCGCGGTGAGAATGACCTGGGTCTGACCGTCGTAAATCTTGAACACCGTATCCTGGATCAGGATCTTGTGGCCCAGATCGATAAAGGCGTTGAAAAAGACGA